>JAGQIY010001058.1 GCA_020430865.1 Myxococcales bacterium | reverse complement strand
GTCGCCGGCTGCGACGGAAGGTCTCCCGCCGCCCCAACCCAGACCCGCAAGATGACTCCGTCCGCGCCAGCGCCGATCGCAGCCGAGGCCACGGCGGCGCAGTAGCGCGCTCGCTGAGCGATGGTGGGCACGTCGACGACGATTGGCAAATGCGTCCGCAGCTTGGCTCGGGCGATCGCCGCGACCTCGAGGGTTCGCGCCCCATTCGGGTACTCGCCGCCAGCTTCGAGCAACACGACGGTGCTGTTCCGCGCGAGCTCTCGCTCCGCCGCGCCGATCCACTTGTTGGCGCCCCAGCTCGGCTCCCGCACGACGAACGTGATCGGCCACTTCGGTGCCTGGGGATTCGCGTGCAGGCTCACCCAGGAAAGCGCCCCGAGCGCCTCCGGGACGCTGCGAGCGCGACTCACCGCGGCATCGAAAGGACGCCCGGCCGCGAGGGCATAGGGCAAGCTGACTGGTGGCTGGTCCGCGTCGACCTCGGGGAAGCCGATGGGCTCGATGGCTATCCAGGGACGCTCGCCACCGATGTTGCCGAAATCGCCATCCACCACCGTTTGCCGCTGGCGAAACCGTCGCGAAGACAGTCGATAGGGCTCGCTCACGCGAACCACCTCGGCCACGGCATCGATCTCTCGCACGACCGCGACGTCTGCGTCCGTGACGTCCCCGACGACGCCCAGGATGGTCCGCGTCTGACCGCTCGAGCGATGGACGTCGAAGTTGTTCTGAACGAGGTACGCGATCACGGCCTCGATGGCGGACTCCGGAGCATCCGACTCCATCACGACGATCATGGGACCGACCAGACTATCAGAACTGCGAATCTTGGGAGGGAAACGCCGCACGCCGGGCAGCAATCCGAGCACCCCGCGGGCGCGCCCACCAGCGACCCTGGTGATCTGCGGGGGCTGCCACCGTGATCTCCTTGGCTCTGGGCCATCGGGATTGTAGGTTTTCCGGACGTGCGCTCGCTCGCCGCGGGGCGATCGTCCACGACCTTCAGGAGCCTGCGTGAGCCAAGCGGATCAGAACCCGACCGACCCCCTCATCGACACGCTGATCGCCGGTCGCTACCGCGTGGTCAAGCGCCTGGGCGAAGGCGGCATGGGTGAAGTCTACCTGGCCATGCACGAGGCGATCGAGAAGAAGGTCGCCCTCAAGGTGCTGCGGCCCGAGTACTCCGCCAAGGCGGACATCGTCACACGCTTCCAGCAAGAAGCGATCAGCGCATCCCGCATCAAGCACCCCAACGTGCTCGAGATCTTCGACTTCGGTCAGCTCGACAGCGGCGCCTTCTATCTGGCGATGGAGTTCCTCGAGGGTCATGACCTCGCTGATGAGCTCCAGCGCGTGGTGGTGCTCGGTCCCCAAGACGGCATCCGGATCGCTCTGCAGATCTGTCGCGCGCTGTCGGCAGCGCACGGCAAGGGCGTCGTACACCGCGACATGAAGCCAGAGAACGTCTTCCTGCAGCGAGTGGCCGACGGCGAGGAGATCGTCAAGATCGTCGATTTCGGCATCGCGCAGCTTCGCACCAACGAGGAGGCGGAGAAGCAGCAACCAACGCGGCGCCGGCTCACCAAGACGGGCATGATCTTCGGGACACCCGAGTACATGTCCCCGGAGCAAGCCGCCGGGAAGAAGGCGGATCAGCGCGTCGACATCTACGCGACGGGCATCATCCTCTACGAGATGTTCACCGGCGCGGTGCCTTTCACCGGGGAAACGTTCATGGCGGTCCTGGCCGCGCACCTGAACGACGATCCGCCACCCATGCGCATGATCGCGCCCGACCTGCAGATCTCCCAGGAGCTCGAGCAGGTGATCATGCGCGCCCTGGCGAAGAAGCCGGAGGAGCGCTTCCAGAGCATGAACGAGATGGCCCAGGCCCTGCTGGCGACCCCGGAGGGCATGGGTGCGGGCCCGGTGACGCGGCAGCTGATGGCCTCCGATCCGCAGCTATCGATGGCCGCCGGCCATGGCTACAACCCGAATCAATCCGTCGGCGCGGTCACCGGTCACCAGTTCAACACCCCGGGTCCTCAGACCTCAGCCCAGTTCGCGCCAGGACATCCGACCCCGAATCCGCTCGGCCAAGACGGTAACCGCGGCTCGATGAACCCCCCGACCGCGGTCTCTCCAGGCCACCCGCCGCTTCCGCAGGGCAACATACCGCCCATGCCTCAGCCCCACGCGCCGAACTACGGTCAACCGCCGGCGCAGGCGATCACCATCGGGAGCGTCGAGGATCCCAACGAGGCGGATCGCATCTCCCGCGCTCACACCTACCTCGAGGCCACCGGGCCGACACGCGCTCCGGAGAAGAAGTCGAAGCTCGGCCTGGTGATCGGCGCGCTGGTCATCTTGCTCGGCGCCGCTGGCGCGGCCGTGTTCGTGATCCGGGCCCAGGCGGGCGACTCACCTGCGGCGGAGCCCAGCGAGTCGGTGGCCCAGCTCCCATCCCCCCCCAGCGCACCCGCGCCGCAGCCGAGCGCGAGCGCGCCGCCCGAGCCCACGGAGCCCAAGAAGTTCACGCTCACGATCACCACCGAGCCCGAGGGGGCCGTGCTCAAGAAGGGCGACTTTCAGGTCTGCCCGAAGACGCCCTGCGACATCGTCGCAGACCCGGAGGAGCAGCTCGAGCTCAGCGCCAGCAAGGGCGCCTTGAAGGGGAGCGAGAAGGTGCTCGCACAGAAGGACGGCCAGAGCGTGGTGATCAAGCTGAAAGCCCCCGTGGTTCAGCGACAGCCCGCCGCGCCCCGCATGTGCGAGGTCGAAGTGGACGGCCTGAAGATCCTGCGGCCCTGCAAGTGAGCCCCGCCGAGGGCCCGCGCCAGGGCCTCGTTTCCCTGCGGTAATACTTCGGGCAGCTCGACCGAGCGCGACGCTCAGAGAAAGAACGAGACGCCGAGGCTCGCCACGGGATGCCCGATGCGGAACGTCAGCGAGCCCCAGTCGGTGAAATGCCAACGACCGCCGGCATAGAACACGAAGGGATCGAAGTCGTTGCCGCGGTCGTGTCGCAATCGAAACGCGACACCCGGCTCACCGAAAACCGAGAACTTTCGATGCAGCCAGAAGTTCCACTGCATCACCACCGGGATGCGATCGGTGTGGTTCTGGTGATCGATGCCAAAACCGATGCCGACCGTGTTGTTGATGGTGCTGATGAAGCCGTTGTCGACCAGCTCGATGCTGCCGCGAAATCCAAACCCGATGTCGTCGTCATCATCGAACGGCGCCAGGGGGCCCAGCAACAGATGCGGCTCGGCCTCGAAGGTGTAGTCGATGTGGCTGCCCGGGCGCTTGATCTGACCCCAGGCAGATCCGGCCAGGAGCAAGGCGCCGAAACAGACCGCAGCGCCAAGCGCGCGTCGCCCAGAAGATCTCGTCATTCCGCGTAGAATACTCCCTTGAGGTCCTCGGTGCTGGAGATCGGCACGCCGTCCTTCAGGGAGGTCGCGCGAAACTGGTAGTACATGCCAGGGGTCAGCGCAGGACCCGCGTAGCTCACCGTGGCGGGCTTGCTGCCGCCGGGGTCGAACGCGCCCTCGGTGGTCCACACCTCCTCGCCGAGCGCATCGAAGAGCGACACCCGGTACAGGTCCTCGCTACTGTCATCCTCCCACTCGAAGATCGGATTGCCGGAGACGCCCTCGGGGCCGTCGGCGCCCGGTGAGAACACGGCCAGCGCGCCGGTGACCTTGAAGCCTTCGCTGATGCTGAGGTCACCCCGACTCACGTCGATCCGCACCAGATCGGTACCTCCAATCGAGGTGTCGGGATCGCGCACCAGACCATCGTTCTCGAACGCAGCCAGCACGACATAGCGCCCCCTGGGCACGCCGCTGATCGACCAGGCTCCGCTGACCTCGGCCGCGCGCAGCCCGCGAGGCGCTTCACCGCGCAGCGCCGTCTCGTCGAATGTTTCCTCGGGGACGAGGATGACCGAGGTCTCCGAGGCGCCGCCTCCGTTCACGATCTGGATGCTCCCGCTGACCACCGCGGTCGCGTCGCCAGCAGACTCCAGATCGACGCCTTCGCTGTTCTCCCCTGCCTTGACATCGGCGCTGCTGGGGTTCAGCTCCAGCCCCGCTGCGTAACCATGCACGCTCACGCTACCTGCAGGCACGTTGAATACGGTGTACGCGCCGTCAGCATCAGCGATGCCCGTAGCGCCGCCAGCGACCACCAGGGTCCCGCCAGGGTTCTCGGCGAGCACGCTCCCGCTAACGGAGCCCAGACCGGCGCTGCTCGCCAAGGCGATGAGACCGATGTCCGTGGCCACGCTGGCGACCTCCCCTTGGTCATTGGCGCTGCTGACGTCCACCGGTAGCGCGACCCGCGGCGGCTTGGGGAAGGACAGGTAGCCTGCAGCATCCGCGCGCAGCGTGTAGAAGGTGGAGACCGGCGTCCCGTCGGGTTGCCGGCGAACGGGCACTCGCAGCGAGTAATGCCCTTCCTCATCGGTGGTCGCGACCCTGGACACCGCAGACCCGTTGGCGTCCCGCGCGACGACGCGTGCCGCCTCGATCGCGGCGTCGTCCGCCGTGTCGAAGACTCGCCCCGTCACCGAGATCGGGGCGAAGCACGCGGGCTCGCCCCCCACGGTCTCTTCACACACCTGACCTTGGTCGCAGCCGGTCTGGGCGACCACGTCGCAAGCCTTGGCTTCTTCCTTCGGCGGCTCGTCATCAGCGCCGCAGGCGGCGAACACGAGGCCAAAGCAAAGCCAGCTGATTCGAGAATGACCCATCGACTTCCTCCTGTGCTACGCGCGCAACGTGGCGCGCGTCACGGTTGGCCATGGAGTGGCAAACCGATTCCTCACGGCAAAAAACAAGGCACGGCTAGCGCGGAAAAAGGCTCCGACCTAGCGGGGCGCTTCGACGCAACAGCCGGTGACGCAGTAGTAGGCGGCCGGGCACGGCTCCTGCCCCGCGAGGCCGCAAGGCTGCACGCCAGCCGCGCACTGGGAGTTGCCCCCGCTGCCTCCGGCGCCTGTACCACCGGAACCCGTCCCACCTGCGCCGCCGCTCCCCGGTGGGTCGCAGCTCTCCGGCAAGGTGTCCTTGCCGATGCACAACTCACACTCTCCGCACTCGTTGTAGCAGGAGGGCACCGGCGTACAGGGATGGCACTTGGTGGGATCGTCGACGTCGTCCTTGGTGCACGTGGGCGTCTTCGACGGACCCTCGGAGCCCAGATAGACGTGCTTTCCACTGCCTGCAGGCAGCTCACAGCAGCCGAAGCAGTCACAGCCGTTGGGGGTCAACGGACCGCAGTAGCTGTCGCAGGGCGCGTCCTGAGTCTGCGCGAGGTAGGCGCAGTCTCGCGAAGTGCCAGGAATGTTGGCGTTCGCGTCGTACTTGCAGGCTTCGTCTCCGCTCGGCGGATAGTTCGGCGCCACGGAGAGCGGATCGCAGCTGTGCGACCAGTAGCAACCGTCGTTGTTGCCGGTGTCCTGATCGAAATAGCAGTCCATCTTGCACGGCGCCTCGTTGCCCCCCGAGATACCGGAGTCGTAGGAGTCCTCCGTGTTGTCACAGGGGCCAAGACAG
>JAGQIY010001057.1 GCA_020430865.1 Myxococcales bacterium | reverse complement strand
TCGCAAGCGAGCCCGCAGCTCGAAGGCCTTGGCGCCGCCGTTCCTGAGGTGCGCGGCGCGGGTGTAGATGCGCTCGGCTTCGCGCACGTCACCCTGCAGCTCTCTCAGCTTGCCCAGGCCAAAGAAGGCGGGGGCGAAGGTCCCATCCATGACCACCGCCTGGTTGTAGATGGTCAGCGCGCGGGCGAGCTCTCCGCGACGCGCGAGCGTGTCCGCTCGCTGTGTCAACTCACGGGCGCTGCGTGTCGCCCAGCTCTCCGCCTGGAGTTTTGCCCCTTGCTTCGGAGGCGCTGGCGTTGCTGGCGGGCGCGCCTCGACGGACGCTGGAGCCTTCTCGTCGGGGTCCGGGAAACGCCCCGTCGGTTCCGCGTGGAGCTCTCCGGCGGAGAGCAGCAGCAGCGCGCTCAGTGCCCAGCGTCGACGCATGCAGGGGAGTCTAGCGCAGACTGGCGGCTCGTCCCGGCGCGGCCCGGATCAGAGGCCCAGCGCCTGACGCGCCTGGGCGTACTTCTCACTCACGCTGAACACGGCGAGGTCGCGGGCTTCGGCGTTGCGAGTGACCCACTTGGCGCGCTCCGCGTCGTCCTCCGGTAGCTCTCCACCAGCCAGCGCCCGCAGCGCGGCCCGTGGATCGCCGATCGCGAGCAGCGCGGTCCGGTTACCCCACTCGTGAAGCGCCGTGGCGAGTTGGCTCGCGCGGTTGCCGATGCCGCCGATCACCTCCAGGGCGAGCACCGGGACGTCGTCGTCCAGGTTGCGCGGGAGACTGGCGCGGATGCGCTGCTGAGCGACGGCGAACTTCTTCGGGTCCGCCCCTTGGGGTTGCCAGTTGTCAGCGAACAAGCTCAACAGCGCCGCCACGACCGGCCACAGGTCGATGGGCGCGGTGCGCGAAAGAGCGCAGGCGTTCGCCTGGATCAGCTTCAGGGCGCGGAACACGAGGAAGTACAGCATCGCCTCGTCGCCCGCGTCGATCAGCTCCTTGCCGATCAAGAGCTGGGGCGGGTTGGTGCTGCCTGGCTGCACGGCTTTGCCGATGTGCGGAGCGATCAGCACCTCGAGGTTGTGGATGCCGTAGGTCGTCGCTAGCTGAGCGATCTGGTTGCGGAAGCCCTGCATCTCCTGCGGGAGGGGCTGGGCGCGCATGGCCCGCACATCCATGGGGTAGGCCCCGTCGAGGGCGCTGCCGGTCTTCTGGATGAAGGACCGCAACGGCAAGCTCAGCAGATCCGGAGCGAGCATGTCGTCGAAGCGCGGCTGGCCGGCGACCGCGCCGCCGCCACGCACCGGGATGGGATCGCCTCCCTGGATCGCGCCGAGGGTGGCCGTCGCGACCAGCGCGGAGTCCGTATCCCCGCGGAGTTCAGCGACGCTAGCCAGAGCTTCGAAGAAGCTGGGGTCGAAGCGTCCCGTGCCGAGCGCCCGGCGCGCGTCGTTCGCCGTGCGATCGAGCAACACGTTCAGGGCGCGTGACTCGCCCGAGCGCGCGTAGAACTCGGCGAGCGCCCTGAGTACCACGGGGTCCGTTGGTGCGGACTTGCGGGTGCGCTCCAGCAGGGCCTCGGCCTTGCGCTTGTCACCGGCCACCTGCTCGTACACCACGGCGAGCTCGAGCGAGCGCGTGCGCTTGTCGTCGCCCGACTCCGCGAGGTTGAGCAACTCCTCCTGGACGGCCAGGGCACGCTCCGCGTCGTTCGCGGTCGAGTAGACCTGCACCAGGCGCTCGCGCGCTTGCACGTCTTGCGGGAGGCGCTTGAGCACCTCACGGTAGGACAGCTCGGCGCGCTCCGGAGTCGGAATGTGCTGCTCGTAGATCTCGCCCAGCTGGCGGTAGATTTCCGCCTGGTTTGCCTGGTCCTGGGTGTGGCGCGCGAGCCGGATCCAGGCCTGCTCTGCTTCGGGCCAGTCGCCCTCGCTCCCGCACAG
Source organism: Myxococcales bacterium (assembly GCA_020430865.1). The sequence continues at coordinate 1,280 of JAGQIY010001057.1, read as the reverse complement.
CTCGGCAAACGCGCGCAGCGCCTCGACGTGTTCCGGGTTCGCGTCGAGCGCTGCGGCCAGCGCCGCTCGAGCAGCACCTCGATCGCCGATCTCCGCCAGCGCCTGAGCGCGAGTGACCTCGAGACCGACGCGCTCCGCCGGGTCGCTCGTGCGCGCGAGGCGTGACTCCAGCAACGTGGCGAGCTTGCCGCGCTCGTTCTGATCGATGTAGAGCTGGCGGAGGCGCTCGAAGACGTCTCCGTGGGTGATGTCGATGCTGGCCGCCTGCTCGAGCGCGGCGCCGCCCCGCTCGGGGTTCCCGGCACGATCGAGCCAGAGCAGGCCCGCCTGATACCAGGCCTCCAGCCGGTGCCGCTCCACCGTGCTGGCTCGAGCGACGGCCTCCAGCGCCGTGGCGGCAGCCGGACCGTCGCCGCTCGCTTCCAGCACGTCCGCCCGGGTGGTGAGCGCGACCAGGTGCTCCGGCATGCGTTCGATCGCTTGATTGAGCAACAGGCGCGCCTCCTCGCGTTGCGTGAGGCGAGCAGCAGTCTCTGCCGCGCGGAGACACAGCGTGGAGGCGTCCAGATCCGCGTCGCTCTGGGAGGCGAGTTCGCTGAGGACCTCGAACGCCTTGCTGTCGTCGCCGGTCGCCTGAGCGTAGGAAGCGAGCTGACGGAGCAGCCAGTAGGGACGGGGGGAGGGGTGATTCGTGCCGTAGACCACGTCCTTGGCGTTCAACCACTCATCGGTCTTCTTGATCAGCCGGGTGGCGAGGATGGCGTGGGCAAGGCCGCTCCACCCGGGCAACGCGGTGGATAGCGTGCGCTCGATGGGGATCAGATCCTCGTCACGCTGCGCCGCGAGGTAAGCGTGCTCGAGCTGGCGGAGCGCTGGCAGGTAGGTCGGTGAATCCTCGAGGATCGCCGACTGCCAGAGCAGGGCGCTCGATTGATCGCCGCGCGCGAGATCCAACTGGCTCAGGCGTTCGTACAGTGCTCGAGCCCTCTCCGGATCGGTCTCCGCCTTGGCCTGGCTGAGCAGGAGGTCGGAGAGATCTGCGGACTCTGCCGTCCCGGCGGCGGTTCGCTCTCGGGTGATCTCTGCGAGGGGACCCGCGCCAGCGTCGAGCGCGGCTCGCGCCGCGCGCGCCGCCGCCTCGGCGTCAGCTTCCCGCTCGTAGTTGAGCGCCGCCTCGAGGAGCAAACGACCCTTCACCGGGCCCTCGGCGGTGGACGCGGCGGCTTCGCGCCAGGCGCCCCGATCGAGGTTGCTGCCGGGGTTGAGACGCTCTCCGAGCT
>JAGQIY010001056.1 GCA_020430865.1 Myxococcales bacterium | reverse complement strand
CGTCCCTCAGGGACTGCAGGACTACGGCGCTCAGTGGCTGGGAGGTAGCGTGGTTCCCGTACGGAATCAAAAGGCAGCTTCATTCCGCTATCGGCTCGGCGGGCATCGCGTGACCGTCTACGTCTACGACTCCGAGCGAGTACCCGTACGCTACATCTTCAAGCCGCGAGTCGTGCGCAACACGCCGGTCTACATGGGCTCGCGCCGCGGCTACACCATCGCCGCGGTCGAGCGCCGAGGAGTCGGCTACGCCGTCGCCACCGATCTCGATGAACCGGAGAGCGCAGAGCTGGTCGTCGCTTCGATGCGCTGAGCATCGCAGGGCAGCATGAGAGCAGCGGGAGGTCCGGACAGGGCCTCCCGTTTTGCGTTCCCCCGGGCCAGATCTCCGCGAGCCGCTTGCCCGTTCGTTGGGGGTGAGGCGCGCCGCTGCTCCATCAGTCCTCGCCCCGAAGCTCCGCGGTCGACTGCTCCGTCAGCCACTGGTGCCCGAGCCGAACCTGGATGGTCGGGTGCTGCGCGGTCAGCTGCTTCAGCCAATGCAGGCTGTTGCGGTTTGCCACTTGATCGGACGTGAAGGACCCTGGCTCGACCCCGTGCACCCAGCCCCACGCCGTGTGGCAGGTGTCTCCAACCATCAGCACGGGTCCTGTGGTCGTGCGAGCGAGGTAGGCGGTGCTCCCCGCGGTGTGTCCGGGCACCTGGAGGGCCCAGAAGCTCCCGTCGCCAAACACGTCCACGACACCTCTCGTATCCGCAGGGAATTTCCACTCACGGACGGCCGGGTGCCCAGCCAGAGCCTGATCCGTGATGCTCGCGGTGAACGCGTGGGAGAACTCTCTTCCATGGGTCTCACCACGCCCAGCGTAGACCGGCACGTCGAGAGGAACGTCGGGCAACCCCTCGATGTGATCCGTATGCAGGTGGGTCAGGAAGACGCCGCGCAACGGCTGGTTCTGGCGGGCCAACCAGGTGCGCATGTCGAGCTTCACGCGGATGCGCTCGCGATGCATCACGTCACCCACCAGACCACCGAGCAGCGAGGACTCCGGCTGATTGGCGAGCGCCCACTCGACGCCGGTATCGACCACGAAGAGCCCGAACGTCGGGTGCCGTACGACATGGAAGAAGATCTGAATCGGCTCGTCCCGGTCCTCGAGGCCCGCCGCCCTGGCCTCGGGAGCATCCAGGTTCAAGAGACCGCTCAGGGGAACTTCCCAGTCAGCGGCGACCACGGTCTCGAACTCGATTGGTCCAGGGCGCTCCAGATCGTGGACCAGGTCAGCCTCGGCGCGAACGGTGCCGAGATCCGCCGGCTCGGCGGGATGACTGGAGGCTGGAAGGCCAACCACGGCCAGCGTGGCAGAGAACAGGGCGAGTCCGGTGACCACTCCCAGCAGGAGGCGACGACGACGAGTCATGAGCGGAACCTAGCTATCCAAGAGAACATACAAACCCGCGAAATCTGTATATCGTTATCCATAAATGGATATCCCTTGGGAGGACGTGCGGACCTTCTTGGCAATCGCCGAGAGCGGCAGCATCAGCAGCGCCGCTCGTCTGCTTCGCCTAGGGCAACCAACCGTGAGTCGCCACCTGGCAGACCTCGAGCGGTTGCTCGGCTACCCCTTGTTCGATCGTAGCGCTCAGGGGGTGAGGCTCACGGACCGCGGCAGCGAGCTTCTGGAGCCCGCACGACGCATGGCGGAGTGGGCGGGTGTGCTCGCACTGCAAGCCGAGAGCCGAGAGCTGGAGCCCGCCGGGGTGGTGCGTATCACCGCTCCGCCTGGTGTGGCGTATGGTTTCTTGGCGCCGTTCGCCGCCGACCTTGCCAGGCGCTGGCCAGAGCTCCAGCTGCACGTCTTGTCGAGCGTGCACTACGCCGATCTGGTGCGGCGGGAAGCGGACCTTGCGTTGCGCTGGAGGCCGCCCACGCAGCGCGATTTGCTCTCCTTCGCCACCCTCACCCACCACACGGCCGCGATGGCCACCCCTGAGTACGCGGCGAAGCTCCCGGAGGGCTATGGCCTGGCAGACGTGGGCTGGGTCGGCTGGGCACCGCCCTTCGATCGAGTGGTACCGAACTCGATCCTGGCAGAGCTCATTCCCAATTTTCGCCCGGTCTTCGCGAGCGACGACTACCTGGTGCAGCTCCGGGCTGCACAGGCAGGCGTCGGCGGCATCTTCCTGGGTCGCGTCGAGCACCGCTATCTACGCCAGGACATGTTCGTCGAGCTAGAGCTGGATCTCGGGGAGTACGCCACCAACACGCTGCACCTGGTCGCAGCGAAGAGCGCCCTGGATGTGCCCCGGATCCGCCGGGTGGCCGAGCGCCTCGCCGAGGAGCTTGCGGCGACCCGCTGCTGGTAGCCGGGCAGGTTTGCGGCGGGTCCCAGGTTCGGCAAGCGGCTGGTCAGCGCGGGGGCGCCACGATCTGCTCGCAGCCGAGCTCGATGTTGACGGAACCTCCGAGGTTCTTCACGCGGTCGCACGAGGATGGACAGAGGATGATCTTGGAAGGGTTCGCGGGGTCGTCGTAGTACCAGCCAGCCTGACCCTGGCACTGACTCGCATCGCTTACGCGCGGAATCACCTCCTCGGCGGATCCATCGGGTGTGTAGCGCACGTTCAGTTTGTCGGGATCCGCGTCGCCTTCGCTGGGCGTCGGCATGAGGTACTCACAGCCCAGCGCTTGCCCCCGGATCTCGTTCATGGCGTCGAGGAAGTCCTGACCGCCCTGCGCGGTGTCGACGACGATGGCCTTCTGGCTGCCGCCGGCGGCGGCGATCGTGTCCAGCGCCGCGATGTCTCCGATGCCGATCGTGTACGTGAGCACCGGTGGATTGGACGCCGCCGCAGCAGCCGCCACGCTCGCGATCTTGTTGATGTCCGTCTCGCAGTCCGTCGGGGCACCGTCGCTCGCCAGCACGATGATCACCTTGTGGGTCGGGTTTTGAGCGGCGTAGCTGGTCATCGCCTGCGCGGCGCTCTGGAGCGCAGGCATGGTGGGCGTGCCTCCGTTGGGCGTGGTGTTGTTGATCTTGTTCACGATCTGCGACGCGACACCTGGCAGCGGCGCGAGGTTCACCGCCGGCGGCAGGTAGTCGTTGGGATCACAAGCCGAAGCCTCGCAGGCGAAGAGCACTTGGGTGCATCCAGGTACCGTGTCGCAGGGAGGGAACAGCGGACAGGCGGGGCCGTCCACGGGGAAGAACTGCATCCCCACGCCGATGCCGTCGCTGTCCGGCGACTGCACGAAGGTGGTGATGGCGCTCTTCACAGCGTCCCAGCTGGTTCCGTCCATCGATCCCGAGCGATCGAGCACGATGTACATGTCGAGTGGCAGCTGCTTTCCCCCGTAGGTATCCGAAGCGCAGGCGTCCTGGCCCCCGGACCCACCGTTCGCGCCGCCCCCATCGATCAGCGAACCGCCGAAGCCGTCCCCGCCGTTGCTCGTGCCGCCATTGCCCCCGTTGATGAAGCCCCCGGTTCCGCTGCCGCCAGAGTTGCCGGATCCGCCGTCGTCGCCCACCTGCCTGGGAGACCCTCCAGACGGGCTACAGGCACCGACCTGAGTCAGGGCCACCAGCGCCACAGACAGCCCAACTGACCAACGCAAGCCGTTGGAGAAGCGCCGCTGCGCCCGACTCGCCGACTGGGTGACCTTCTGTTTCCGCGGGGTTATACGGTTCGCCATGGCGATGGATAGCTTAGCCGATCGTTTTCCCTCAGGCCTGGGCAACGGGAGGATCCGAGCAGCTATTTCGTTGAGGCTTCAAGTTTTGCCGCTGGCCTCGGTGTGGGTGCGCCGCCTACCGCCCAGGCGCGTAGAGCAAAGCGAACGCCTGCCGGAGCAGAGGACGCGCCTCGGACACCTGAACATCCAGGCTGCCTCGCACCAAGCCGTCCAGGTCCTCGACCTGCAGAGAACCGCGCGGCAAGGCCAAACCCGCGAGTTTCAACATGGGTTCGTCTTCCAGTCCGCGAAGGCGAGCGGCGAGGGCGGCACAACGCAGCTCGTCGTCGCAGCGCAGCGCAAGCTCCACGCGTAGCCTCGGACTGAAGTCAGCCCTCAGCGCCGCTGCCCTCACCCCCGGAAACCACGGCATGTCCCACACCGCGCTGAGGAGCAGCGTTCCATTCACTCCAACCAGCTCTCGCAGCAGGCGGTGTTGATCCGACTTGCGCACGTTGGGCGCCACGCGATTCGCGGCGGCGATCATGCTGTGGAGGTAGCTCCTGGGGGCACCTAGCAACAGGCCATCGTCACGCAGCGCGAGAGCTCCGGCGTGCTCCTCCGTGGAACCGAACCAGGTGAAGCCCGATTCCTGCTCGATGCTCGGTGCCAGGCCCCGCTCTTCGAGCGAGCGACGCACGCAGCCCTGGATCTCGCTGCGCTCGAAACGCCCACTGAACGCCACCCCCAAGACCCCGAGATCCTCTGCGTGTTCGAGGCGCGGCATGGCACCCGCGAGGCGGTCGGCGCGCTGCAACAGGCTCTGGCAGCCAGCCGCCGCCGGCAGCGCGGTGTCGCTGGATTGGCTGAGCAGCTGGCGCCCGAGCTCCGTCGCTCTCAGGCGCTCGAGATCGACGGTGAGCACCACCGCCGAGTTCTCTGGCAGGGCGGTGATCGGCTCGGGAAGCGCGGCCTCCTCCGGAGGCTCTCGTCGGGCGACGACCAACCCGATCAGGAGCGCCAGGTAAGCCAGCGCCGCGAGACGGTTGAAGCCGTGTGGAGTCATGCTCGACGACGACGACGCCGCAGCGCTACGAGAGCACCGAGCAGCAGCCAGGAAGCGCGAGGCGAGGCGGGCCTCGTACGGCAGCCGCAACCGGCGTCGGTGGCAGGGAAGCGGCACTCGCCGCCAGAGCACTCTGCCCCATCGGCGCAATCAGAGGCCGCCGCGCAGCGCAGGGTGCAGGCCGCGTTTCGGCAGCTTCCAGCCCCGCAGCTGACCTGAACGCGGGCGGGGCACTCGTCGCTACCATCGACGCACTGCGAGGACTCGAGCAGCACGCCGCTCCCCGCGCAGGTCGCCGCAGCGCAACGTTTCCCCGCAGAACCACCGAGGCACTGACCAGCCCCGTCACACTTCGCACCACACACGCCAGCACCGCACTCCTGATCCGGGTCCTGACCAGTCGGGACATAGGAGCAGACGCCCTCGGTCCCGCTCAAGGCGCACGAGCGACACTCACCATCGCAACGGGAGTTGCAGCAGTACCCATCGACGCAGAAGCCGGAGCCACACTGAGCGTCAGCCGTGCACTGGGTCGCTCCGCTTGCCCGGCACTCGCCCCCGGAGCAGGTGGCGCCAGGCGCGCAGTGGAAGCTCTCGGTGCAGGTCGTGCGACAGCGGCGACCGTCGAGCTCGCAACCGTAGGCGCCGGGGCACGGCGCAGACGCGCTCGCAGGGCAAGCGCTGCCGTCGCCAACGCACTCGGCCGGCTCGAACAACAGGCCGTTCTCACAGCGCGCCTGGCGGCACTCCGTCCCCGCGCTGACGAGCTGACAGCCACCAGCGCCGTCACAGAACCCACCGCACAACGGCGCGTCGGTCGGGCACTCCTCGTCGGGATCCAGACCCTCGGGGATGAAGCTGCACGTCCCGCGCTTGCCGGAGATCTTGCAGCTCTTGCAGCCCCCCTGGCAGTCGGAGTCACAGCACACGCCATCGACGCAGAGACCGGAGCCGCACTCACTCGCGCTGGTGCACTCGCTGCCCAGCGCCTTGATGCAGCTGCCGGCGTGCGCGGCGTCGTAGTTGCACGTAGCGCCGCTGGGACAGCTGTCTTCCCCGCAACAGGTCCCATCGACGCAGCGTCGACCTGCGCACTCGGAGTCTTCGCTGCAGTCCCGCGTGCAGACGCTGCCCACGCAGTGGAAGCCGCTCTGGCAGTCGGCGTCGCTGCTGCACTGTGCGCTGCGGCAGCTGCCGCTCCCGTCGCAGCCATAGCCCAGACACTCGTCCTTCGGATCGGTGCCGACGACGGCGACGCTGCACGTGCCTTCGCTTCCACTGACGTCGCAGGCCTGGCAGCTGCCAGAGCAGGCGACGTCGCAGCAGTAGCCGTCGCTGCAGGTACCTCCGAGACAGTCTGCGGGGGCAGCGCAGCTCTTGGTGCAGCGACCTGCGATGCACTCGTAGGTCGCTGCGCAGTCCGCAGAGCCGCTGCATGTCGTCTTGCAGTGCTTGGTGGTCGCGTCACAGGCGAACCCCAGACACAGGTCGGGTGGCGTCTGCGCTACCTGGTGGCTGCAGGTGCCGCTGGTCTCGCACACGTCGTCGGTGCAGGGGTTCCCGTCGTCGCAGCCCACGGTGGCGCAGGAGACCGCGTAGCTCAGGCTGCGATGGTTGGAGGAATCGGCGATGAAGAGCGTGCCATCGCTGCTCACCCCCAAACCCACGGGGGTGCGCAGAGACCTCGCGCTGAGCCCGCCCTTGTTCGAGGTCCCGGTGTCGAACGCACCGAGCTGGCCAAGCACTTGGGTGGCTGATGAACCACTGGTTGCCGTGGAGAAACGCAAGACGCGATGGTTCAGCGAGTCCGACACCCAGATCTCACCGGGCACGCTCAGCACACCCTGGGGATAGCTGAACCGGTTGGCACTGACGCCGGATGCGCTCGAGGTGAAGTTCGCCTGCCCCCACACGGCGTCGGCCGTGGCGCTCGAGACGGGGAACCGCAGCACCCGCCGGTTGACCGTGTCCGCCACGAAGAGCGACCCCGAGCCGTCCAGAGCGACCCCCGCGGGACCGTTCAGCGTCGTGGGTCCGACGCCTCCATAGTTGGCCACGTTGGTCGTGAAGCTGAGCTGCCCCCAGACCCGGTCTGCCGAGCTGCTGCCGGGCGGAAACCGCACGACACGATGGTTTCCCCGATCAGCCACGTAGAGCTCGCCCGTCGCCGAGACGGCGAGTCCGGTCGGCTGATTCAGACGGTCCACGGCGACGTCAGGCGAGGTCCCGCTGAAGTCGGTCTGACCGATCACTCGCGTCGCGGTGATCGCGTCGCCATCGAAGAAGAGCACGCGGTGGTTCTGAGTGTCCGCCACGAAGAGCCCCGCGGGCTCCGCGCCGGCTCCGGCGAAGTAGGCGACACCCTGGGGGAACCGGAGCGAATCGGCCGAGACGCCACCGTTGTTCTCCAGGCCCAGGCTGAAGTCTCCGCCCTGGCCGTACACTCGGTCCGCGGTGGTCGTTCCTGCAGGGAAATGCAGGACCCGAGAGTTGTTGGTGTCTGCCACGAACAGGCTGTCATCGTCAGCCAGGCTGATCGCGAATGGTGCAGCCAGGCTATCCGCCGAGCGGCCGCCCTTGTTGAACGTGGCCGTGTCGAAGGCTCCGAGCTGACCGAACACCCCGGTGGCCTCGGAGTCCGCGATGACCGCCTCACGCGAGTTCTCGCTGGGCTCGGTGTCCTGGGCGCTGGAGCAGGCGATCGCCAATCCGGCGAGGATGCTCCAGCCGAGCGTCAGCCGTCTGATGTGTCCACTCGCCGTGATCGCCTTCGACGAGCGCACTTCCCCGCCGCGCACTGCCCAGATCATGGCTCGTAGCCTACGCCGCCGTCTGCCACTCGTCAGCCGAGACGAACGGCCATGCCGATTCAGCGATCGCTCGCGCGGCGACCGTCGCTCAGCCGTCGACCTTCGGGTCGCGGGGGAAACACCCGACGATCCAAGGGGCTGCGCCGCAGCACCAGCGATCGCTTGCCATAGAGCTCCCGGAAGAGCTCGCGCAGCTCACCGATGGTGTCGACGCGACTCAGCTGGATTTCTGCCGCATGCTCGTCGCAGAGGGACAGCAAGCGGTCCTCGATCAGCACGCGTCGTGTCTTCTCCCCGCCTTGCGCGCGTGGGCTCGCGTCGACAACGGCCAGGGTGGGTGCGCCGAGTCCATCCGTCTCAGAGGACGCCAGGGCGCTGCAGATCTCACAGGGTCTTCCGGACATCGGACCAGCGTTGGAGGATCTTCACGCGCCGGGCCAAGTTCTCTGCGCAGGTTTGGGGGTGAGGGTTCCCCAATCCAGTCTCAGCGCCCGAGCGCCTTCCCCGCCTTGCGCGGATCCGCCGCCCCGACCTTGCGCCCCTTGTCGACGGCGATCAGCTGTACGGCGCTGGTGGTGAACGGCATCGTGCCGACGATCTCGCCACGCGCCTCCAGGTCCTCCCACAGGGACCTCGGCGCGCCCTTCTCCAGCGCGATGTACCATTTCCACGGGGGAACATAGAAGCGACGCTCGGAGACCAGCTTCTGCGGGGCGACTCCGAAGGCCAGCCTCGCCAACACGAGCTGAGTGACGTTGGTGGCGATCGTGGTGCCGCCCGAGCCGCCGATACCGAGCACCGGAGCTCCGTTCTCGATCACGATCGTCGGCGTCATGCTGCTCACCGGACGCGCGCCGGCGCGAGCACGGTTCGGCGACTGCTTCATGCCGAAGCTCGCGACGTCCTTGTTCGCGGTGAAGTCGTCCAGCTCGTCGTTCAGCTGCACGCCGCTCTTCGTGGCCGTCAGCTTGGCGCCGAACAGACGGTTCACGGTCGTGGTCAGCGACACCATGTTGCCGGCGGCGTCGCTGGTCACTAGGTGGTGCGTGCCGTGCTCTTCCAGTCCAAAGCGCGGGATGTTGTGGGTGCGATGCAGAGAGACCTTCTTGCGACGCTGCTGCATGCGCTGGGCGCTCATCAGCTTCTGGATGTCGTACTTCTCGAATGCAGGATCCCCGAGGTAACGAGCGCGGTCGGCGATGGCTCCACGCATCCCCTCGGCCAGGAGGTGCTGGTACGCGCCAGTGTCGCGCCCCAGCTTGACCAGCTCGGCCTTTTCGAAGAGCCTCAGCGCCTGCACCAGCATCATGCCGCCCGCGCTCGGCGGGGGCATGGTGTAGACCTGATAGCCCTCCCAGACGACGCTGAGCGGCTTTCGCTCGATGGGCTTGTACGCCTTCAGGTCGTCGAGGGTCAGAGCACCGCCCGCTGCCTTGGCGCTGGCGACGATGTCCTCGGCGACCTCTCCGGTGTAGAACGCCTCGGGACCGTGCTCGGCGATGGCCTCGAGCGTCGCCGCGAGCTTGGGGTTCTTCAGTAGATTGCCCTGGGCCGCGGGTTTTCCGTTGGGATAATACACCGCCGCGATGCCGGGATCCTGGATCAGGGTCTTCGCGCTCTGCGCGAGCATCTTGGCCAGGTGGCTCTCGACGGGGAAGCCCTTCTTTGCCGCACGGATAGCGGGCTCGACCACCTGCTTCCAGGTGCGCTTGCCGTACTTCTTGTGCAGCATGTAGAGCCCGGCGACCTCGCCGGGCACGCCGACGTACTTCCCGCGCTCGTTCCAGGCAAGCGGCCGGCGCTCGAAGGCGGCCACATCGACACCCCGGGGAGCAACCTCGCGGAAATCGAGCACGCTCGCGCTCTTGGTACTCGCGTCCCAGACCAGCGCAAACCCTCCCCCCCCGATCCCGCTCGAGGTGGGACTGGCGACGCCCGCGACGAGCACGGCAGTGACGGCGGCGTCGACAGCGTTCCCTCCGGCTTGCATCTGGGCCAGCGCTTCGCGAGCGGCGAGCGCGTTCTCTGAAGAGACGACGTTTCTTCCGGCGCTCTGTGCCGACGCCAGGCTCGAGGAAAGCACCAGGAGGAGCAGCCCGAGCAGCGCAAGCCAGCGCCGGGTGGCACGAGAGGGGATGCTACGGGCGGTGTCGAGGGTGCTTGCCATCATGATTGCCAGCTGTAGATAGGGAGCCTACACCCTCTTCACCACCTACCGAGCGCGAAGCCAAGGCCTTCGCGCCGCTCCGCGAAAGACAGGTACCGCGTGCGCTTGCTGTTTGTGATGGATCCCGCCGAATCCATGTCTCACGACAAGGACACCACGTTCGCGTTCATGCGCGGCGCTCAGGCGCTGGGCCACGCGTGTCTGCACTGCCTACCGCGCCAGATCGGCCACGTGGGGCGAGAGCTGTTTGCCGATGCACGGCCCATCAGCGTCAGCGAGCAGGCGCCTCACGTCAGCCTCGGGGCACCCGAGACCGTGCAGCTCGCGCAGCTCGACGCCGTGTTCATCCGCAAGGACCCGCCCTTCGACGTGGACTACTTGCACCTCACGCAGCAGCTCGATCTGGTCCGCGATCGCACGCTGATCGTGAACGACCCTCGCGGCTTGCAGGCCGCCAACGAGAAGCTGTTCGCATTTCACTTCGCCCACCTGATGCCCGAGTCGCTGGTCACCAGCGATCGCCAGCGCATCCTCGACTTCGTCCGCAGCGTGGGCGGTCGAGGCGTCATCAAGCCCCTGGACGGTGCCGGGGGTGTCGGGGTGCTGTCGCTGTTCTCCGACGACCAGAACGCACGGGCCATCGTCGACGTGATGACCCACGAGGGCAAGCAGCTCGCCCTCGTGCAGGAGTACCAACCTGCGGTGCGTGAGGGCGACAAGCGCGTCCTGTTGCTGGACGGCAAGCCCCTCGGCGCCATCTTGCGCGTGCCGCGAGCGGACGACATCCGCGCCAACATCCACGTCGGTGGTACGGTTCGACCCACGGAGCTCAGCGCCGAGGAGCAGGCGCTGGTCGAAGAGATGGGCCCCCAGCTCGCCAGCATCGGCCTCTATTTCGTCGGACTCGATCTGATCGGAGGCAGGCTGATCGAGGTGAACGTCACGAGCCCCACCGGGATCCAGGAACTCGCTCGCCACCTCGGGGAGCCGATCGAGCAAGACGTGATCCGCTGGGTCGAAGCCAACCGCCGCTAGCGTTTGGTTAGGGCGAGCCTCAGGTGGCTACATCGCGCTGACGGTGATGAAGTCGCTGGGCTCGTCGAAGGCCTCGTCCATGCTCTCTCCCTCGTCCAGCACCTTGTCCCGATCGCGATCTTTCTCCTTGATCTCGATCACGAACTCGAGGGCGATGTTGGAGGGCTCGAAGGCGCGGAACCCGATGTCGAAGCCGGTCAGTCCTGCCACGACCGGCGGCACGTACTTCGCCGTGAGCGGGGTGTTGTCGGTACGATTTCCCATGTGGAATGCATGATTCGCGAAGGTGGACGGCCCCATCGCGTCTTCCTGATCCGGCGGCGGAGGAGGCACCTGGAGGATGATGTTCATCACCGTCGCGAGGTCCGTCGTGACCTCGGTCATGTCGTCGAAGGTGAACGTGCCACGCAGACGTGAAGCCTCTCCCGAACCTCGCGCCTTCAGCTCGCGGTAGAAGTCGATGCCCGAGAGGTTCGGCGCGACCTCGCCGCGCTCGGCGTCGACGATCTGCAGGCCGGGCCAGTAGCGACCGAACTCGTTCCAAGGGTCGAGCAAGAGCTCGACGGTGTGCGGCCGATCGTCGAGATTGCTGAGCACCCACGTGACCTGCACCTCGTAGTCGTCCGTGGTGACGGAGGGGTAGCGCTCGTAGGGATCGATGCGGTTCTGACGCCCGCTCTGGCGCTCGGTCTGGGTGGACTTGCGCACGGGCAGCCGCACGGGCAGCTTCACCTCGAAGGTCTGCTCCTCCCCGTCCTCGCTCTCCATGACGGGCTCCATGTCGTCCGTCATGCCCACCTGTTGCGGGCTCAGGGTGCGCGTCTGCTCCTCATTTCCACATCCCACCAGGCACACGGACGAGAGCAACACGAGGCCAGAAGCCCACGTGACGCAGGCTCGAGCCCCCACTGCCGAAATGCGACTCCGAGCGGCGAAACCCTCGATATTCCAAGCAATCATTTGCGCGTGTCTCCTGCGGACGCTGCCGCGACGACGTTCATCGACCAAGCTGATGCGAAGCGAGTGCCAGCCCCGGTGGAGCGCCGCTCACCCATCGCTATTTCTTCTTCGCGCTCGGCCGGAAGCTCCAAGAGTAGTTCGCACCCGTCGGCTTGTCCGCCGTGGGGAAATGCAGTCGGCGCACCTGGCGCAGGATGCAGCTGGTTACGCGAGGCCCCACCGAGCCCCCGACGTTGGCGGAGCTGACGCTCCCGCCAGGCGTGATGGAGAAGCTGGCCGATGCGCCGCCCTGGAGAGTGGGTTCGCGCGCGAGAGCGGAGTCGTAACAAGCGCGAAACGCTCCGTAGCGAGAGTTCATCACCGAGGCGATCTGCTGTGGCGTCAGGCCTTGCCCCGACTTCTTGGCGCCGCCCTTGCTGTCGATGTCTCGCTCGCCGCTCCCCCGGCCACTGCCCGCGCCATCACCCTTGCCACTGCCGCCCTTGCCAGTGCCGCCGCTTCCCTTGCCACCAGGGCCGCCGCGCCCCTTTCCGTACCCTCCGCCGTTGCCCGGCCCCCAGCCGGTGTCCAGCGTCCCGGCTCCGTACGGAACTCCGCCCGGGCCTTCACCTCCGCCACCAGCGCCTGAGCCCTTGAGCCCGAGCCCGGGTCCCTTGCCGAGCACGATGTCGTCCGAACCCAGGCCACCCAGGGCGTCCGCTACGGAGCTGATGGTCCCCAGCGTCTTCTGAACCTCCGCGCCGACTTCGCTGGAGAGCACCTCACTCATGCCGCCGAGACCAGGCTTCGGCTCTCCGGGCATGCGCGTCTCGTCGGCCTCACCCTGCTTGCCGAGCTTGCCCTCGGCGCCAGCGATCTTCTTTCCGCCGCCCTGCTCTTTCTTGTCCTGCGCTCCTGGGTCCTTCACGCCAGAACCCTTGTCTTGACCCTCTTCGTTGCTGACCTCGGGCTTCGTCTCTTCGGGCTCCTCCTCCTTCATGTTGAAGCGGAGGAGCAGCTCCTTGCGGTCGGTCAGCTCGATGGGCTTGGGAACCGCGGGGGGGGTCGCGAGGCGCCAGGCGATGACCAAGAAGCCGACGACGCTCATGGCCGCGAAGATGAAGGCGACGAGCAAGACCCAGGGGATCACCAGGCTTCCGCGCGGCGCCGCAGATCCCTCGGTGAACTGGAAGAAGACGGAGAACGATCCGTACTGCAGCAGCCCGTAGTCCCCCGCCACGATGGGCACCGGAGCCCCGCTGCGACCGAGATCCGCGGGGTTCTCCTGACGGCCACGCAAGTGGACCACGCCACCAACGCATCCTCGACAGTCGAGCTGCCAGCCTCCCGCCATGGCCTGCACCGGGGCGTCTGCGACGAGCACCCCGTCGGGCTTCGGGAGCACCGCGCTCCCGTCGTCGCCCAGGCGGAAAGACTCCCCGGCTTGCAGGTCGCGTACGGCGACGACGCTCGTGCCCCAAACCGCGGCTGCGCGCAGTGAGATCGCTCCAGGGTTGGCTGCGCGGTTCTGTGCTGGCATTGGTTGCATCGACATGCGTCAGCCTTTCGTTACCGCAGGGAAGGATGGTGGCGAGTGTAGGAGAGCTCGCGGAGGAACGACCGGTGCCCCAGCGCACCAGCTTCGAACTCCGCCCGCACCCGACGCAGGAAGTACTGGATCTGGGGAGACTTGAGCCGACCTTCGACCTCCTGGGGACCGAAGGTGTACGTCTTCATGCCTTCGTCGCCCTTCTCGACCTTCTCGACCTTCACCGCGCCCTCGTCCGTCTTGGCGGCGTCCTTGTCGCCCTTGGCCTTGCCGGTCCCCTTCTCGGCCTTGTCCGCCTTCTCTTCTTTCGCGGCCTCGGCCTGGCCCTTCTTCTTCTGGGCCGCGGCCTGAACCGAGGTCAGCGCCAGACCGAGGACCAACAAGGAGGCTCCAATCGCACGCAGCTTGCGTCGCATCTTGCTCAGGATAGCCGAGCGATCTCCATCCGTCAGGCTTCAAGACCACGCAAGTGACTGATTCACTATGGGAAAGTCTCCTGGGACGTGACCAGGCGTGCAGTCTCTCGAAGCGATCGGGGGCCACCGCCACCCCGGTGAGACCGAGGTGGGGTCCGAAGACCGCGCTGGTTGAATGATGGGGGTGTCAGCCACTGCTGCCGTTGCGTGATGTAGTCGCAGCGAGCACACAACTCGCTCCCGCTCCGGCCGAGACCGAGACATGAGCGTCAGTCGCGTGGGAGCCGAGCGCCCGAGACACTCCAGCAGCGACCCCGGGGACCAGCCGAGGCCTGAAACTCGTATCCGCACGGAGTCAGCCCGCTCCACTCGAGCCGTCCAGCACCTGGTCCACCGCAGTGGGAGTCCCGCTGCGCGCGCGGCTCGTCGAAGCCCCAACGCGGAGGCCATCGCGGCCCTTCGGCGGCCCTCGGCGGGCGTCGTCTTGCGACGACTGGATGCGTTTCGAGAGAGCTTCGCAGGCCCCTATCGAATCGACGGTGAGTCGGCCCGAGTCGACCCGCAGTTCCGCATGAATGGCGGCTACGGGACCAATCCCGATGAGGCGCTCGAGCGCGCAAGCGCCGCGCTCCCGCCAGCAGTGCTCGCGAGGCTTCGGACGGCGATCCGCCTCACGGCGACGGGCAAGGCGGAACCCCGCATGCTGGTGACGGTGACTCAGGCGCTGATCGACGCTGGGGCACATCACGAGTTTGGCGAGGGGGCCTCTGCGGTGCGAAAGATGATGTGGAAATATGGCATCGGGGTCGACTGCTCTGGTTACTGTCGGCGTGCCTTCCTCGCCAGCCGCGGCGTCAGCGAAGCCAGCGGGAGGGCGCGCTACGGCATCGGTCGCAGCGTGGACGGCTTCGACCCCGACCAGCTGAGGGCCTTCCGCAGGGTCAAGCCTCTGGGAGTGCGAGCCGGAGACATGGGCAAGCTCGGCACGGGCCGCGACACCCACAAGGTCATCGTTGCCAGCCACGACGTCTTTCCGACTACTCAGCGCAGCGTGGACGTCCCTGGACACGGTACCCTCCCCGCGGCGTTTCGAGGGCAAGGGCGAGTGCATGTGTACCAGGTCGACTCCTCGTGGGGCGCGGGTCCGCACGGCAACCCCCACGGCGGCGTCGGGCGCCGTGTCTGGGTCTACAGCGAGTCGAGTGGGCTCTGGGGGAGCTACGACAGCGTCAGCGGCAAGCTGGAGACCAGCCCAAAGGGTCCGTACGGATACGAACTCAACGGCTTCTTCCGCCCCCGCAGCGAGGACTGAGGAACACCGTCGCAGCGCCCTTCAGAAGCCCCTCAGGTTGTTCATCAAGCGCTTGGAGATCACGATGCGCTGGATCTGCCCAGTCCCCTCGAAGATGTCGTAGACCTTGATGTCGCGAAACCACTTCTCGAGCAACGCGTGGTCCTCGGACAGCGTGCCATGGGCCCCGCAGATCTCGATCGCGTCGATACATGCCCGGATCGCCGCCTGACCGGCCAGCGCCTTCGACATGCTGGACTCTTTGGCGTTTGGGATCCCCTGATCGGCCATCCACACCGCCTTCCAGACCAGGATGCGCGCCGCCTCCAGGCTGCGGTTTACGCGCGCCAGGCGCTCCGCGATCGCGGCGTAGCGAGGGATGGGGCGACTCAGCTGGTAGTTGTCGCGCACGAAGTCACGAGCGTACTCGTAAGCGGCGCGTCCGATCCCGCAAGCCATCGCCGCCACCAACGGGCGCGTGTTGTCGAAGGTCTTCATCGCAGTCATGAAGCCCTCCTTCGTCTGATAGCGCTCCTCGCCGCCCAGCAGGTTCCCGACCGGAACACGGCAGTCCTCGAGGACCAACTCCGCCGTCTCGTTCGCGCGCAGGCCGAGCTTGTCTTCGATCTTGCCCACGAAGAAGCCCGGCGTCCCCCGCTCGACGACGAAGGCGCGATGTCCCGCCCGACCAAGGCTCGGATCGATGGTCGCGAAGATGACCACCCAGGCGGCTCGACCACCGTTGGTGATGTAGCACTTGCGTCCGTTCAAGACGTACTGATCACCCTCCTTGCGACAGCTCGTGCGGATGCTCGCTACGTCGCTTCCAGCGCCAGGCTCCGTGAGGCCGTAGGCGCCCCAGCGCAGCTCCTCGGACATGTCGCGAAAGACTCCGAAGAATCGCTCCCGCTGCTCCGGCGTTCCCGAGGAGCGCACTGGCGGACCGCCGAGACCAGGTCCGGGCACGCTGAGCATGATCGAGGCATCGGCCCACGCCAGCTCCTCGGCCGCGATCGCCGCCGTCCGGTTCCCTGAGGAAGAGCTGCCGGCATCCGGAGCTCCTTCGGTGAGCTCGGCCATCGGCGTGTTCCCGCCACGCATGCTGGCGCTCATCATGTAGAAGTTGCGCAAGAACTCGAGCGGGATGTCCTTGTTGCGATCCCACTCCAGGCTACTCGGGCGGATGACGTTCTTCCCCAGTCCTCGCAGCGCCTCTTTCAGCTGCTTCTGCTTGTCGCTCAGCTCGAACTCGAACATCGCTGAATCCCTCCTCGGCGCCTCGACGCGCGAGTCAAATGAAGATGCTCTGGGTTTCGGGGGTGGGGAGGACCAGCGCTGGATCCAGCTCCCCCCTGACCTCGAGCGTCGCCGCCAGCTGGTCCATCTGCTCCGCGGTCATCCCCACCAGTGCCATCTGCTTGGCGTCTCGCATCATCTTCTCGACGATCACGTCACGCATGAACCCGGCGCCGCCGTGCAACTGGACTGCATCGTCCGCACAGCGCATCGCTGCTTCGTGGGCGTGAGCGACGGCCTGCGCAGTGCGCAGAAGGCACTCTTCATCCGACTGCCCGCTGTCCCAGCACCAGGCCGCTCGGCGACACAGCGCGCTGGCGCTCTCGCCGTCCATGTGACGATCTGCGAGTGTGAAGGCTACTGCCTGGAAGTGCCCAATCGGCTTACCGAAGGCCTGGCGGATGTCGCAGTATTCTCGCGCCGTCTCGAACGCCGATCGGCTCAGACCCACTTGCCGCGCGGCAACGATCAGAGAGTACTTGGCGAAGAAGCGCAGCAATGCTCGCGTGAAGTCTCGTGGAGACGCCTCGGGCAGGAGCCGCGCCTGACGGGGCAACCTCACCTGTTCGAGCTCGAGCGCCCGGAAGTCCGCGCAGTCCAAGCCGAGGGTGCGGTGACGCTCACCAACGCTCAGACCACTGGCCGACGAGGGCACCAGGAACGCTGCGACGCCACTCCAACCCGCGGTCTCATCCAGCTGGGCGAAGACGATGAAGCGATCCGCCAGGCCGGCGTTTCCGACGAAGCACTTCTGGCCGCTCAGCTCGTAGCCAGCCTCCGTCTCCCGCGCCACGCAGCTGAAACCAGAGCGCTCCGAGTGAGCCTTGCGCTCGCTCCAAGCCACGGCGCCGAAGCTCCCCTCGCCCTCCTGCGTGTAGGGCTGGAGCAGCTCCGCCGCGCGAGCTCCGCCCAGCTCGCTCGCCGCCAGTGGGAACGCGCCAAAGCCAGGGAAACCGAACGGCGCGGCGGGGTCTCCGAACGCGAGCTCCTCGTTGATGATCAGGCTGGTGAGGAGGCCGAGCCCCTGGCCGCCCGACTCCTCCGGAAAAGCTGCCAGGGCGAGCTGCATCTCTTGCACGCTCCGGCGGACGTCGCGAGCGACCCCACCCGCCTTCTCGAACTCACGCGCGCGGGGCGCGAGCGTGGTCTTGGCAAACTCGACCACCGTCTCTGAGATCAGACGCTGGTCTTCGCTAGGTTCGAAGGAGATCATGCTGCCTCGCAGTGCGGTCGCCTCCCAAAGGCGGACCCGGGCAGTCTGTATAGTTTTGCTCCATAGCGTGAGCAAGCGCGACCCAGGGTAGGCGCGCAGGTGCCGTGCTTACTGCTCCTCCAACGGCGCTCCTCACCCCCAACCCCGGCGTCTGAGGCAGGATGTGATGAGCGAGTCGCGTCGCCTCGTGGAGGGACGGTACAGGATAGCGCGGCTCAGGCTTCCGGGCCGAGCATGCCCTGGATGGCGGCCCGGAGCATCTGCTTGCGCATGCGGCGAGCGCTCTCGCTGAAGGGCTCGGGACCGATGATCATCTGCTCGACGTCGGCGACCGCTGGATAGACCAGCATCAACCCCATGAGCGCGAACACCGACTGGCGAATGCTCACGTGACGGATGGCCTCGGCCTCGCGTGCGCCCTCCAGCCAGCCGAGGAGCAGAACGTAGAAACGCTCGACCGCGCCAGAGCTGGAGCCCGCGTTGTAAACCGCGGAGTCCTGGGGCGCCACCATCGCAGCGAGTAGCAGTCGGGCGGCGTCGGGTTGATCGGAGAAGTGGTCCACCAACCGGTCGCTCAGCTCCAGCATCTGCTCGAGGGTCTTCTCCTGGGCTCCGAGCAGCGGCTCCATGTGGGCCACGATGCTCGCGACCGTCGCCCCGAGCACCTCTTCCGCGATTTGCTGCTTGTTCCGGTAGTGATGGAACAGCGTGCTCTTGTGCAGCCCCACCTCGTCCGCGAGCTTCTGCAAGCTCACGCCGTCGAAGCCATAGCGACTGATCAGACTTCGCGCTGCCGCATGGATACGCTCGCGCGAGTTGTCGCTCGAAGGGCTCCGCCCCGACTCCGGCGGCGCGCCCGACTCGGCGCTCGCGGCGCTCAGCCGGGTCACGGATCCCACCTCGCTACGAGGCGCGGGCTCGGCGTTTCCGCTGAGCTCTGTTGCAAGAGCTGCTGAAGAGTCGGGGCTGGCTGACATGTGTGTCTTTTCCTCCCGGAGACCTTCATCGTCAATCAACTTCCAGCATGATGTTGCAGCTCGAAACACATTGTGAGTGGTGGTTGAACCAGGTGGGTCACGACGTTGTGCAAGGTTGCGCAACTTGCACAGCTGCTTGCACTGTTATGCGGGACGTCGCGGTCAGTGGACCAACGAAGGGTCACGCGGCGGCACCTGCGCCCATCGCACGGGCTCCGAGCTCGACCACTCGGTACAACCACGCGGTACCACCGCGCGGGATCTCGCCATCGGAGGGAAGTACGAAGTCCAGGTTCTGCTGATAGGAGGGCGACGCTGGATCCATGGTGCGAAAGTACGCTTGCTGGGTGCCTGGAACGTTGCCGAGCTTCTGACCAAGGCCATGGAGCAACCGGTCGGCACGGCGGAATAGCTCTCGAGGGTCGAGATCCAGCGCGCGATAGTGGGGGATCATGCGCAGCTGGGTGGCCGCGAACATGTCGCCGATGGTCTCGGTGTGCATCGCGATGCGTTGACACTGTCTTGCATCGAGGCGCGCGAGGCGCTGGGGCAGGTGCATGATCCCGAGCCCGACGTGGCGTGCTTCGTCCTTCTCGATCAACGGCAAGAACTCGCTGAGCACTGGCTCGACTCGTGATTCCGCCAGGAAACCAAAGATGGACTGGGCAGTGCCTTCGGCGAGGAGCTGCATCGCAAACAGCTTGAGCGTGAGGTCCTCCGCCGAGAGCAAGGAGCGCACGGCTGCCTGGAAGTAGGGGTCGAGCGGAGGCACGGGGACGTGGAGCAGCGCCACATAGTCGCGCAGAACGTAGAAGTGCCGCGCTTCGTCGAAGACCTGACTCGACGCAGCCATGCGCGCGTCGAGGTCGTCGAGCTCCTCGGCGAGCTCAGCGGAGACATACCAGGCGGCTAGCTCTCCCCACATCAGCATGCCCATCAGATGAGCCAGCGCCTCGCGCTTCTCGCGGGGCAGCTGAATACCGCCGTGCTTGTGAACTGCCGCGCGGAACACTTCGTGACCGTCCCAGCTGTCACGGATGGCGTTGGTGTAGATGCGGCGCAGGCGATGGGTGCGCTCTTCGGCGAGGGCCAGGGGCTCGTCGATCAAGACCTGCTGCTCTGGCCAGCGACGGTGCTTGCCGAATCGGCTCTTCACGGCGAGGCCCAGGACCCTGGACACGGCTCCAGCCACCGCTAGTGGGACTCGGATCTGCTTCTTCACCCGTTTCATCGTCGACGGCATGCGTTATTCCCCTGGGTTCTTGGGGGGGAGGTGAGCCCCCGAACACCAAACCAACCGGTTGGTCAGGTCATCATGCCAGTTCGCTGTCGCAGGTCAAGGGGTCGGTTTCACCACTTCGTGAGCAGCTCCGCGCGCGACGCCACACCGCTCTTTCGGAAAATGGACGCGACCTGGTTCGCCACGGTGCGCAATGCGCGGCCCCGGCCGAGAGCTATCTGGCGGTTCGACAGCCCCCGAGCGATGTCCGACGCGATCTGTTGTTCCGCCAGCGTGAGCTTGGACAAGAGGGCTCCGGCGAGGTCTGTCGCCCACAGGAACAACCCCTCGGCGCCAGGAACCGCTGTGCGTCCTGCCGGCTCACGTCTCGCCACCGAGAAGAGTCTCACCAGCTCGAGCCGGTCCCTCACTCCCAGCCGTCGCGCGGCCTGCCCAAGGTGACTTGCGGCGGAGGACTCGCTGATGCCCAGCGCGTAGCCAATCTCGGCATTGGAGAGCCCGAGCGCCGCCTGACCGGCAACCTGCGTCTGTCGAACACTCAGGGTCTTCAGGGCAATGACCTCGGGCGCATTCTCCATGGCCAGAACCAGGCGACGTCCGTCGGAATCGAAGTGATCCACGAGCGACCAGCGCCCCTCGACGAGTCCCTGCCAGAGATCGAGCGCCTCGGGTTGGGCTCGATTCGCTGTGCAGCGGGCTCGATCTATTTGCCGCACGGCAAACCTGAGGCGTTCCCTGAGGGACGACGCGCTGGCGTGCTTGAGATCGATGAATCTTCCTCCGGGCTCGATCACGGCAGTCGCCGCGTCCGGTGGATACGGCAACTCGCTGATATTTCGCCTCAGCCTCGACGCGGCGGCGAGGTGGGTAGCGACCGCCGTCCACCTGCGCACCTGACGGATGTCCTGAACCTTGCTGGCCGCGCCGAAGTGCGCGAAAGCGACGGTGCGCGCGCCGTCGTGAGCGAGCACGACGGCCGCGTCCTGCTGCCCGGCGCCTCGCAGCATCCCCTCGATGAACCGCCAGTTGCGGGTCTCGGGGCCCACTATCTGCGCGCCCGTGAACAGCCCGACCCGCCGCAAGCCGCTCAGCACGTCGTGCACGTCCGGTGACAGGCTCACTGCCGTGCGGATAAGCATCGGGGCCGCCCAGGGTGTGGGGCCGACGTTGACCAGCTCTGGCAGCGCAGAGGGTGAATCGAAGGGGAAGCACGCCACGTTGACCGCGTCGAGCTCCAGCTGGTCGGCGATCAAGCCTCCCAGGCGCGTCAGCCACTCGAGGTGATCCAGGCGCAGGTCATAACCAGTCTCCACCACCGAGAGCAGATCCGTCGCCACGGGGTGAGGATACCGGGCGCGCGGCGAACCGACAGGCGAAGATTCAGCTAGCCGAATTGACTACGTCACCGCGCCACAGGAAGTGCAGATTTCGCAGCTCCCTTACCCTACCGAATCTATGCGGAAACAATCACAGGGGTTATCCCAGAACCGCACGGATGCGATTGACCCGGCCCCAGACTCGCCGATAATTGGCATCCAGCGGTAGCGGCTGGCGGGTCTCGCGACCCGCGGTGTCCGGCGGAGGAAGCGTGAAGGTTGGAGATCCGATTGGAGTCGTCGAGGCGGGGTACCGCCTCGACGGCGGGTTTGAAGATTGGTTAGACGGCTTGCTGGAAGCTGTTGCCCCAAGTTTCGATGTGGGAATGGGAGTAACCGCGTCTGGAAGCATCGCGCTCCCCGATCGCATGCGCCACTGGTTTGTGCGCGTATCCGTCAATGCCCCGCCTGAACTCCTAACTCTGACGCGTGCCACGCACGAAGAGATGCCAGACCGCACAAGTATGCCCGAGCAGTTCGCCCTCGTCGGTCTACGCACCGCACGCGAGGCTGTCCGCCAATCGCCCGTGAACGAACGAAGATTTGATACGTTGCTCGGGCCGCTCGGGATCAAAGACAACTGCGGCCTAATGCTGCTCGAGGGTCCCTACTGCGTACACATCGGGGGTCTCAGTTCGGTCGTGGCCGCTCCCACTCCACGCGAACGCGCGCTTTGGGATCGCGTGGCGGTGCACCTCTCTCACGCCCTGCGCCTGCGACTCACGATTGGGGACTTGGTCGACCAGGAGGCGCGCACCGACGCGGTCCTCGATCCCGACGGAAAGCTCATCCATGCGGAATCAGGTGTCGCCACCCCCGAGCTGCGGGAGCTCCTGCGCACGGCAGTTCAGCGCGCAGACAAGGCGCGCACACGCAAGGAGCGAGCCGCTCCAGAGTCTGCCCTCGACCTCTGGCATGGCCTCGTCGACGGCAAGTGGTCTCTCCTCGACCGCTTCGACACCGACGGCAGGCGCTACGTCGTCGCCTGCCAGAATCCCCTCATCACGCCCAGCGTCCGCCAGCTCACCACCAGAGAGCGCGAAGCCGCTCAGCTCGCGGCACTCGGCTTCTCCAACGCCGAAGCCGCCTACGCTCTCGGCACCTCCGAGTCCACCGCGGCGACTCACACCGCCAACGCCCTCAACAAGCTCAACGTCGCCCGCAGAGTCGAGCTCGTCGCGCTCTGGATGACCCTCGCCGCTCGAGACGCCGAGCGACTCGCCCTGCTCTACAAACCCATTCGAGTGGACGCTGTGACCAGCGGGGTCGCCTCCCCCCCTGATCTAGCAAAGCTCACGGCGGCCGAGAATGAGGTCACCGAGCTCGTTGCACAGGGACTCACGAACGCGCAGATCGCCGAGCGACGACAAGCCAGTGAGCGCACCGTCGCCAATCAACTCCAGAGCGTCTTCAGGAAGCTCGGCGTTTCCTCGCGGAGTGAGTTGATCGTCAAGCTGGGGCGCGAGTCAGCTGGATGAAGAAACCATGGTGAGACTCCCTTGGCCCGGGCTACGCTCGCGCGGGGATCGATATGGTCGAAGAGCAGCAATCGTTCCAGGTGCCGCCGTTTCAGCGCGTGCGAGTAGCCTCACTTCCAGAACCTTACGTGCAACGCTTGAAAGACCATGCGAAGGCGCTGGGGGCCGATCGCTCTGCGATGAACAGCGACACGTTGGGATGCGCTGCTGTTATGGGAATTGGAGGCGCAGTTGCTGTGCTGGTGGGGGTCGGCAAGCTCGGTCGAGAAGGTTTCGGGCTCGGCGCCGGATTGAGCATCGCGGCAGGCCTGGCGCTCGCATTGCTTGGCGCCGGCGTCGTCATCGCTTGGCGGAAGTCCCCCTTGCCAGAGTTCGAGTCAACGACGCTTGCTTACCACCTCGTGTCGCGTGGCACTGGCGAACTGGAAGCCTACTGCCTCGCGCTGTGCACCGGCGTGACTTTCACCAACTTGTACACGAACGGCCTCTACGTGTGCACACGAATGCGAACGATGTTTGGTGATCGCGTGCTGGATCTCGACGAGGTCATTGAATCGGCCGGCCGCACTGCGCCATGGAGCAACAGTCGGGTGTTCAGGCTGCGCCTCGATATGATCCGCGCGGCAATGGGCGCACTACACTCGGGCCGCTGGGAGGACGTACCCGGGAGTGAGCTACTCCCAGGGCGCCCCAGTCCGTTGACCCGAGCAAGACTCGAAGACCTGTCAGTGGGAGTCGAAGAGGGTGGGACCGCGAAGCAGACCTCCGCTACTCACAACTGATCACTTCGCCGACTTCCTTGCACGTCCCGCCCGCACACGTCAGATGCCACCGACAATCCGAGTCACTGCCGAGCAGGTTGCTGTAGCGTGTGCAACTCTCCCCTTTCTCCTTCTTCGCGATGCAGGTGCCTTTGCCGTTGGCGTCAACCTGACACCACGAGTCAAAGCACCCGACCAGCGACTGATCGCTCTGCACCCAGCAGGACTCCCCAACCTTCTGTGTGGGCTCAATCGCCTCGCACAGGGAGGTCACCGGATTGCAGAGGGCGTCCTTTTCGCAGATTGTTGCAGTCGATTTCGGATCGCAGGGCGATCCCACTGCAACCCGGTCCGCGCAAGACCCTGCGTTGCACCAGTAGCCGCGGGCGCAGGGGTGCTCCACGTCGCAGGTCGAGTCCTTGAGACCAAGCTCTACGCACTGACCGAGCACGCAAGACGCACCGAAATCACACACGGAGTCGGGGCAGGCTTCACCAATTGCGGGCGCCGCTAGACACGCTCCGCAGAGCTTCGAGGTCCCCTTGTAGCGTCCACAGAAACCCGAAGCGCACTCCCCCCCGAATGAGCAAGCGTCGCCCACTGCGGCGTCACCCTTGAACTTGCATTCCTCGGGGAAATTCGGCTCGGCGGTACCGTTGTTGAACCACAACCCAAAGGCGACACAGTCGCTACCCAACTGGGAGGCCAACGCGGCGCTGCACGCAGAAGTTTCGGAGGCCGAGGTCCCGTCTTCACGCCACTGCGAAGCACAGTAGTTGCTCCAAGACTGCTCACAGTCTGCTCGCGTCCCGTAGAAGCTCCCCATCAGGTCGCCCCAACAGGTCTCGTAGCGCTCGCAGACCTGCGTTGCCTGGTCGGCGCATACGTCCAGCCAGTCCTGAGGGGCGCCGCCGGTTCCGCCGGCGCCCGCCACGCCACCAGTTCCCGCTGCACCAGCTGTTCCACCCACGGAGCTACCTGCGACGCCCGCGGAGCCGGCCGTTCCGGCGCCTGAACCGCCCGTACCCCCGCCGCCGACGCCACCGGTAGTCGATGTTTCCGCAGGGTCGTCGCTGCAACCAACCGCCAAGTACGCAACGCCCAATGCCAGCGCCATTCCGAGTCGCATGTCCTGACCTCCTCTGAGGTGCTGACACTACGCACGGCCGCAGATCATTGCCATGGGCAATTCGTCCAGACAATGGATATTTCCCCACGGAACCCATCGCCCCGACACCTAGGTAAGAAGCCCTCGCTCACGCCCCAGCTTCACGAGGCGCTCCCGCACCAGTTGAGCCCGCTTGCGCAGTCGCGCCGCCTCGCGTTTGAGCTCCGCGCCATCACTGACTTCGCCGATGACCTCGGCGATTTCAACCCACTTCATCTCCCGCTCGAAGCGCAAGACGAGCAACTCCCGGTCAGCTTCGGAGAGCGTCTCTCTCAACTCCAGCAGGGCCGTGCGCCGCTCGGTTTTGTAGCGACTCAGTGTCTCTGTGCGCACCCGCTGCACAAGCTGCTCGAACTCCGGCGCCCAGGACAGCGGCTTGGCTCGCCTGGCAACTACGCCGCGACCGCGCACCACATCCACGACTGCGTTGCGGGCCAAACGATAGACCCAAGTGCGGAGCGAACAGCGCCAATCGAATTGGTGCAGCGTTTGCCAGAGTCTTTCGCAGCAAAGCGAGAAGGCGTCCTCAGCGATCCCCAGATTGGGATGCGTCGCTAGCAGGTACGCCAGGACCTCCGGCCCTAAAGCTCGAACGATCTGATCCGTTGCCGAAGCCGTATCTCCAGCATCGATGGCCGAACGGACCGACGCTTCAATGGCCGAGCCTTGCGCCATGTTTCTATTTCGAATCCCGCGCACTAGCGTCCAAAAGCGCCTGCATTCGCTGGACCGCTGGGATCACTGAATCAACGGTTCCCCAGGCTGTGGTGACAGCGCGAGCGTATCGCTCGGCGACCGAGCGCTGATGCGCCTTCGCGGATTGCTCTGCCAGCCACGGATGGGCGAGCGAGACACCGTGATAGAGAGCCGGTCGAGCGGCGAGTTGCTCATACGCTTGCTTAGCGAGCAGGTGGCTCCCTCCTCGATCCAGCACGCGCGCGATGAAGTACCCGTAGTCTGAGTCTCTCACGTCCGAAAGCTTGTGGAAGGCGGCAGCAGCCTTGGTGTAGCGGCCGTTGGCGTATTCCAGGCACCCCTCGACGAAGGCCAGCTCGGCACTCGACAGGTGGGACGTCGTCAGGTCGAGAATCGTCTGGATTGCGGCGACACACTGCTTCGAAACGCCGCGGGATGCGAGCGCACAGGCCATGCCAGCTGATCGCGCGCTACCGAACCAGAGCCTCCCGGGCCTTAGGACGTAGCTGCGCACGACCCAGTCTGCGAATTCAGAACCTCGGCCTAGCAAGTCCGCGAGGTCGAGGCCCATCGCGACCAGTGGCGCCGAGTCAGCGGCCAGCGGCGAAGTCTCGGACTCGAGCGTCTTGCGCAACCGACCATATGCCGCGAGGAAACGACCCTCGCTGGTCTCGACGCGACTTGCGAGAAGCTCTCCAGTCACCTTGTGCGACCCTTGGATCATGTGCGCAGCGATGGATCGAGCTCGCTCCGCTTTTGCTGGCAGGAGGAGGGTGGCGTAGTTGAGGGCATAGGCAGGGTGGTTCGGCGCCAGTAGATACGCGCGTCGTGCGAACTCCAGACGCCTCTCGTCAGAAGTTGCGAGGGCATTCAACATCGCCCAGGCCGGAGGATACTCTGGAGCCCAGGCTGCCGCACCACGGGCGACTGCAACTTGCCCTGGAAGGCCTGCAGATAGATCCATGAGCGGAGGTAGCGCCGCGCGGGGCTCTTGATCGATGATGCTCAGCGCCTTGTCGCGTGCCGCCTCTCGCTGGCCCGTCAGCGAAAGCAGCTGTACCTCGGTCGAGGCCAAGATCACGTTGGGTCGCCCTTTTGCCTCACGCTGAAATCTCTCCATGGCCTCTTTGCTACCGGGTGTTCCATATCCGACGTGCAGCGGCAGGACTAAGGCCAACTCCGGTAGCTGCACACCATCGAGCGGAGGTAGAAGCTTCGCACCGTCGGGTGGGTAGCCTTTGAGCGCGAGCTTGAGCAACCCGGGAAGCCAGGTCAGCTTGGGCGTGAGCGACCTGAGAGTCGCCACCTCCTCTGCTGCGTGACTGTCGGCCGTGATCGCAGCGTCGAAGTCGGCCCACGCCAAGACAGCGTCGGAGCTCCCCAGTGCTTGCGAAGTCGGCTGGTCGGGGGAGATCTCACTGGTTCGCGGCTGATATCCGGCCATTGCTCGGCGAGCCGCCAAGTACAGCACGTCACCCTCCCCGCTCCCACTCCCGAGTACACGCCCGTCCGGCGCCTTCAAGCTGAGTGTCAATCGGAAAGACTTCGATGCCACACGCTCGGCCACACCGTCCCAGTAGGCATCATACCGGGTGACCGCGCGCAGCGCTGTATCGCGGGCCTCGGGGTCTGAGAATGGATCCTCGGGGAAATTGTCGGTCGGGCGATGCGAGAGCCCCAAGAGCTCCGCCGGATAAGCTGCAGTCTGCACTCCGCCACCCAGGCCCATGCGCGTGCGATAACAAACGGCTGCAGCGGCGGCGGCACCGAGCCAGCGGTCCGCGGCGTCCTTCGTCTCGAGCGGAACGCAGGCGATACGCGACTGCAGCGTCCACGTGGGCACCGCTGCCTGCAGGCTCTCGTGGTGCGCTGGCGGGAGGGTCCGGTGCTGCGCAATCACCGCCAGTGCGCCCACTGTGACAGTGCCCAAGGCGATCAGGGCCCAACGCGCCCTCGAAGACTTTGCTCCCCGAAAATCACCGCGCTCCATCGCGCCAAGCCGACTCGCCACGACCGCGGCCGTCGGCCGATTCGCCGGCTCCTTTTCGAGACACTCGCCTACGAGTTCGATCAGGGCCCGCGGAATCGTGATCAGCTTCGAGAGTGGAGGCGGATCGTCGCGCCCGATCGCCAGCATCGCCTCCATCGGTGTTCCAGAGAATGGCCGGACGCCGGAGAGCAGCTCGTAGCTCAAGACACCGAATGAAAACACGTCTGTTGAGGCGTCAGCGCTTCGCCCCAGGACCTGCTCCGGTGACATGGAGTGCGGGGTGCCCATGATGGTTCCGGCACGGGTCGCGAGGTCGGTGGTGGCTTCCGCGCTCGCGTCGGAATCTGTGAGGGGGTCCTCTGTGAACCGCGCGAGCCCAAAATCGAGTAGCTTCACGGTGCCCCCCGCCGTCAACATCACGTTCTCAGGCTTGATGTCTCGGTGAACGACCCCGCGGGCGTGCGCGGTGGCCATCACCCGAGAGATCGACGCGAGGATCCGCACGCGGTCCAAGAGTTCGTCCTGGGAAGCCGGAGGGCCGGCAATGCGCTCACGCAAGTCTCCCCCATCCACGAGCTCCATCGAAATGTATTGCCAGCCATCGGCTTCGCCGACGTCGAAGACTTCTGCGACACCAGCATCCCGCAAGGCGGCAACCGACCTCGCTTCCCGGAGGAATCGCTTCCGGCGTTCCAGGCCGCGCCGGTCACCATCGACGCCGATCCTCAGCAACTTGAGCGCGACCCGGCGGCCGAGGCGCTGGTCCGTCGCGGCATACACGACGCCCATTCCACCGCGACCGATCAACCGCTCCAGGCGGTAGTCACCGACAGTGCGCCCTGCCAGCTCTTCCGGGGGTTCGGCTTGCCCTGCGAGGAGAACGTCCCGAACGAAATCTCGCTCGCTGGGAGAAACGGACTCGTCGAGGGAATCGTCGTCGGGAGGCGACTCGTCCACGGCCAAAGCATACCGGAAAAGAGACTCTTCTCCCCGCTGGAAAAAATCGACGTTCCTTCGTTCACACTCCGCGCGCGCCTCCGTCTGGCAGCAGGAGGCAGCATGGAACTGTTCACGAGTGCTGGGTTGGCAGAGGGCGAGGCCTTCGTGTCGGAGCGGGTGTGGGGCGCGATTTGCGATGGAACGCTCCGGGTGGAAGCGGCCTCGATCGGACGAGGGACTCGCTTCCTGGTCCTAAGAGGGTGTTCGAGCGAGGAAGCCAACGCGCTCACTCACCGGGAGCGACAAATCGTGGATCGAATCGCAGCTGGTGACTGTCCAACCGTGGTGGGATTCGACCTCGGGATCAGTGGCAGCACCGTGGCAACACATCTAGCCAGTGCCCTACACAAGCTGACTCAGGGAAGCCGATTGAGGCTCTACGAAGCCTGGGCGCTGGTGCACCAGACCGGCGCGCGCCTGATTCACGTAGCGGGAGAAGCGTGCTGGATTCTGGTCGCGCCGCTGCAGCCTTGGCCAGGGTCAAACCGGTTAACTCCAGCTCAGCTCGCGGTCGTAGACTGTCTAATGAACGGCCTCAGCAACGCGGAGATTGCGGCAGCGCGCAACGTTTCAATACGCACCGTGGCCAACCAACTCGCGGCAGTGTTTCAGCGACTGCAAATTGCGGATCGAAACGACCTGGCGTTATTGGTCTTGTCGGGGCGACCGCGGGACGAGTGCAAGTGCGCATGACCGCACCAACTCCCGAGGGAGTAGCTGGACGAAGTGACTATTCGTGTACGTGCACACGAAAAGTACGATTCGTCATCATGCCGTTGACCAGACGCCGCCCGCGCCCTGCAATGACTGCCTACCTATTCGCGCTGTCATGCTCCCTGGTCCCGATCGGCTGTGATGCCGACAACGAGGGAGGTTCGGAGTCACCGCAGAGCGGCGGGACT
>JAGQIY010001055.1 GCA_020430865.1 Myxococcales bacterium | reverse complement strand
CAGCAGCTGCATCGGCAGCCCGGACTGAAAGCGGTCTCGGGGGTTGCCCTCGGGACCGCGCCGCAAGCCCGAGCCGGCGAGCCACTGGCGCTCGGCGAAGCGCGCCATGTTCGCGCTGGGAAAACCCAGGATGCCGAACGCCGCGCCGACGCGCGTGCCGCGCTGCCGCGCGACGGGCTCCAGCGCCTCGCGGGCGGTGTGCAAGACCCAGTGAAACAGCGGGTCGAGGCCGTCGTAGGCTGCGCGCAGCGCCGGGCGGTCCGCGGCTCGCGCGTGGTCGAGCAGCGCGTCCAGATCGGGTCGCCAGTCCCGTACGTAGCCGCCGTGGTCGGACCAGGCGTGGTCGGGGCGCGGCGAAGCTGCGCTCGTGAGCACGTGTTCCCTGGGGATCCGCCAGCGACCCTCTGGCGCGGGCGCGATGGCGCAGCGTCGCGCCGTGACGAGATCCCACAGCAGCGCGGGAGTGTTCGCGTCAGGTAGCAGGACGCTCCTGCCGACGATGGCGATGGGCGTGGACGAACGAGACACGCGCGGCGCTCCTCAGGCTCGGCTCTCGGCGCCGATCCGCGCAGGTAGCTGGTGCGTCTCGACGCCGGAGAGCTCCGCGATCAGGGTCCCCGCGGCGTCGTGGAGGGCCAGGTCCATCACGGCGCGAGAGCCGCTGGCGCTCCCGGCGCTCAAGGTGCACGTCAGCGGACCGTGGGTCGGCGGGTGATGCAGCGACAGCTCGCCAACGCTCGTGGGCAGCGAGGCTCCGCCCAGCATGCGCGCGCTCCACAGCAAGGCCAGCTGCAGGGCGCCGTCCAGGGCCGCAGGATCCGTGCGCCATCGACTCTCCGGCTCCCCCCAGCCGGCGTCCAGCACGCCGCGCAAGGTCGCCGAGGCGCCTCGCTCGGACATGCCGACCAGCTGTGAGATCAGCTGAAAGCGCGGACCGTGAAACAGCACGCCGCCGTCGTAGACCGCGCGACCAGCCCAGGGCTCCAGGTCCAGCGAGGCGGCGGAGACAGCGCTCGCTGCACCCTTCGCGAGGGAGGTTCCGGGAGGTAATAGCTCCGCGCTGCAGCGGTAGTGCAGGCCATGCTCGCTGGAGAGCTCGAGCTGGGCGACGATGCCGTGCCCGTTGGACACTTGCTTGCAGCGCACCAGCAGGCGCGTCGGCGTGGTGGCGAAATCTCGCAGCACGATGCCGCGCAGCACCCGCACGTCGCGCAGCCGCGCGAGCCGCAGGCGCGGGGCGTAGGCCTGGGCGGCGCGGGCCAGCCACTCCATGGCCAGCACCACGGGCACCATCGGCACGCCTTCCACGGCATGATCCGCGAGGTAAGGGTGCGTGCGCGGTCCGACGAGCAGCTCGGAGATGGCCTCGCGAGGCTCTGCGCTCGGGTGAAGGTCGGAGTCTGGATCGCCTCCCAGCACCACCGCGCTGGGCTCTTCGGCTGCCGCGCAGAGCTCGCGCTCGAGCATCTCGGCGCCGCGGCGCTCGGAGATCAGCGGCACCCCCAGGCGCTCGAAGTGCGCCCGGAGCTCCGGTGTGACCATGCCGCTCTCCCACGGACCCCAGCCGAGAGAGCGCACGATCGCACCTGGGCGCTGCGTCGCCTCTGCAGCGGCCACCACGTTGAGCACCTCGTTGGCCATCGCGTAGTCGCTCTGACCCTGATTGCCGGTCCGCGCGGCGACGGACGAGAACTGGATCAGCGCCTTCAGGGAGTCGCTCGCGGTCGCCGCGAGCAGCGCGCGCAGCCCCTGAACCTTGGTGTCGAAGACCCAGTCGAAGCTGTCCTCGGGCTTCTCGGCGATGCGCTTGTCGGCTATCACACCCGCGCCGTGGATCACCGCGGAAACGCTCCCCCAGTCGCGACGCACGCCGTCGAGGGCGGCGCTCAGCGCTGCCGCGTCAGCGACGTCGACGGCGAGGTAGCGTACCTCGGAGCCGCGGCGCTCGAGCTCCGAGAGGGTGCCGCGGATCTCGCGCTGGGCGAGCAGGCGCTTGAGCTCGCTGGCGATGGCCCTGGGCGTCACCGCCTGACCCGCCTGCTTCGCGCGGACGATCAGCGCCTGCTTGAGCGCGGCCTCGCCCGAGATGCTCCCGAGGTCTTGCGGCTCCTCGCCCAGGGGAGTGCGCCCCAGCAGGACGAAGCGCAGGGGAGCGGCCTGGGCCAGCGTGAGCAGGCAGTTCGCGGTCACGCCGCGCGCGCCACCGCTGACCACCACGACGTCGCCGGCCTTCAGGCAAAGCTCGCCCACGCGGTCCGGCTCGAGGTCGCGACGCACGTTGCGCAGGGCGAAGCGCCTGCCGCAGCTGCTCAGTCCGACGTCGGCGTCGGGGCCGCCCTCGAGGACCTCGCTGGCGATGCTCGCGGCTTGTTCGCCGAGGCTGAGTCTCCCGCGCTGCAGATCGATCGCCTTCACGCTGACTCCGGGGTACTCCTTGCCCAAGGTTCGCGTCAGGGCGGCGACTCCGCCGGTCCAGGCGCGCAACGGATCGACGTCGCAAGGCAGGTCCATTGCCAGCGCGCTGCCGCCGAAGGCACCGCCGGTGTCCTGCACGCTGACGAAGAGCCCACGCTGCGGCTCGGACGCGGCGAACTGC
The DNA here is from genome assembly GCA_020430865.1 of Myxococcales bacterium. The sequence goes on along the minus strand of JAGQIY010001055.1, from coordinate 318 downwards.
TTTGCCTTGCGGAAAGCAGAGCGGTTCACGTCGAGGGCCTGTTCGACGCTGCTCAGCGGCGCGAGCGCGTCGAGCAGGATCACGCCAAAGGCGCCGCTGGGCACCTGATCGACGCACTCGGCGAACACGCCGCGGGCGCTGAGCTCGGCCACGACCGCCTCGGCCAGGCCTGCGCCGTCGCGAGTGACGACGACCAGGCCGCCGCCGTACAGGCCAGCCGGTGCCATGCCCAGGGGCGGCGCCTCGAAGGGGACGGTCGCGTAGCGACCGGCAGCGGGATCCAGGTCGCCCGACGTAGCCGCGGCTGCGTCAGGCGCT
>JAGQIY010001054.1 GCA_020430865.1 Myxococcales bacterium | reverse complement strand
TCACGTCTCGCTTGTGGTCGCCGCCGATCATCATCGTGCGATTCCCGCCCACGTCCAGCGAGTGAGAGGCGCCCACGTCGTCGACCATGTACGTCTCGACCGCGATGTCCTGGTTTCCACCGACATCGACGGTCTGGTTCGAGCCCACCTTCTGCGAGACGCTGTCAGTGACGTTGACCGCTTGATTGCCGCCGACCTTGCGCTTCATGTCGTTTCCGACGCTGTGGGTGGTGTTGTTCAGCACGTCGATGGTCATGTCGTAGCTGGCGTTGAAGAACATCAGCTCGGCTCCACCCGCGTCGCCCATTCGGAACTCGTTGCTCGAGCCGCCGCCTGGTGTCGTGGCGGTCTGGACGGAGCTCTTCGACTTCTCGTCTGGCAGCTTGTAGGGCGGTGGAGTCTGAGGGTTGTAGAGCCTCCCCATGACGACGGGCTTGTCGGCGTCGCCTTCGTTGTGCGCGATCGTGACCTCCCAGTTCATGCGCGGCAGGAGCATGGAACCGCCCAGGGCGAGCTGGCTGCTGCGCATCCACTGGCTACACGTGTCGTCGAGTGGGTTGAGACGGTCCCAGTGGTAGTGGGCCTTCACCTGACCGCTGTCATCCACGTGGATTTCCTCACCCCCAGGCCCCGTGGTCCAGCCGCTCTGGAGCCCCGGGATCACCACCATGCGCTCGCGCCGCGGAGGGCGATACTGCACTCGAGCGGGGGGAACCGCGGAGAACCTGCCATGGAAGGCCGTCTTCTCTTCACCGTCGACCTCCGCGTGGCCGAGCCCCCGACCGGCGAACTCCACGCGGACGATCAGGTATTCCTGGTTGAGGGGCTGATAGGGATGGTCCTCGACGCTGAAGGTTTCTCCAGGACGCATGACGATCACGCCGGTGCTGCCGTCGACGATCTCTCGATCGGCCTGGAGCTGCTCCAGCAGGACTTGAGTGTAGTGGTCGCAGACGCCTTGCTCCGTGAAGCGCCCTGGATACTCATAGACCTCCAGGGAATGCGCCCCGTCGTCTGTTCCTTCGACCTCTTTCTCCAGCTGGACGCTGGGCTTCGTGGGGTCGTAGTCCCGGAGGAAGGCCTTATCCGAGCGGATTTGTTGTGTGTGAATCAGATCGCTGACGTGGCTCTGAGCCGTCTGCGAGCTGAACTCCGCCAGGTACCCCAGGGTGGACTCGGGCGCCGAGATCGGGTCGAGCCCGGCGGGGTCGTCGCTCAGTGCCAAGAGGTCCTTCTCGTTGGTCATCAGGATCGAGAACCAGATGCCTTCCTCGGCGAGCAGGCGGCGAATGAACTCGAAGTCGGTTTCCCGGTACTGTGTGCATGACACCCGAGGCTCGTAGCTGCCGCTGACACGCCACTCGTGGCGACTGCCATCGAGACCAGCGCCGGTGAGCACTTCGGTGACGATGTCGACCACAGACTTCTCCTGGAAGATGCGGCAGTCCGCTCGCTTGGTTGCGTTCCACAGCGTGGGGACGATGGTCAGGTGCGTCGCCAGCGTGCGGTCGTTGCGCGGCGAGCGCACGGCTTCGATGACGAAACCGTGAAAGAAGCGCTCCTGGGATCCATCCTCCCGGGCGAAACGAAAGGTCGCGGGCTTGTCGATCAGGGCGGCCGGATCGGCGTGTTCGCCGGAGTCGCCGTACTTCGTGCAGCGAAGCTCCAGCGAGCTGACTTCGTTCAGCTGCTCGACCAGGTCGAAATCGAGGACGTTGAGCGACGTCCCGTCGACGTCGAGGGTGAACTCGAGGCGGTTCTTTACGTCGCTCATCTCAACCTTCCTTCAGCGAGGCGCCCATCTTGATGCTCAGCGCGCTCTTGATCACGATCTTCTTGCCCTTCATCACCACAGGACCTCCGCCGAGCTTCATGCTGCTCTTGCCTCCCTTGAGGTCTCCGGTGGCGCCGACCAGGGTGATCATCGGAGCCTTGACGGTGTAGGCGCCTGTTACCTTGCGGTAATGCAGGCCGCCGATCAGCACCGTGGTCGCGGCGTCGCAGCTCGCGGCGTGGTTTGCGCCATTGATGTGGATCTCGGCAGCTGTGGAGGTCTGGTTCTTCAAGCCACCGACGGTCTCGCCATGGGTACCGTTGACGAGGTGGACTCGCACGGCACCCACGGTCGAGCTGCTCGTCGCGGTGATGTTGTCGGAGATCGAAGCGATGCTGCCCACCACCTCGACCGCCCCGACGGAGACGTTGTAGTCGCCCGTGATGTTCTGTGTGATGCCGTTGCAGATGGTGATCTGGTTACCGCTGACCGTGTAGCTCCGGGAGCCGCCGACGGTCTCCTGAGTGTCAGCGGTCGAGTTGCTGTCGTCGTTGCC
>JAGQIY010001053.1 GCA_020430865.1 Myxococcales bacterium | reverse complement strand
TCGATGGTCGCGGTGAACGTCACCGCGACCGTCGCCAACACGAAGATGAGGATGTTGACGACGATATCGAGGAAGGGGACGATGTTGAGTTCGCCGCCTTCTTCGTCTGGGCTAAGCTCCTTTGGCTGGCTCAGGCGGCGAATCTTGCCGCGCTGAGCCGCCGTTAGCGGAGCGTCGTTTTGACCGGGTGCAGCCATCGTGAAGCCAGCGGTTGAGCGCTGAGCGCCAGGATCAGTACTGGCCCCGTTTGGTCTGGATCGTCAGCAAGTTGAACGTGCGCTCCATGATCGACTCGAGGTCGTGCTGGATGGCCTTCGCACGGGTGTGGAGAATGATGTGCGTGATCATGCAGAACACCGCGATGCCGAGACCGAGCGCGGTGTTGTACATGGCCTCGGCGATACCGTTCGACAGCAGGCGCTGCTTGTCGGCCTGCGTCAGGCCGGGTGCGGCGATGGCGTTGAAGGTCGCGATCAGACCAGAAACGGTGCCAAGCAGACCGATCAGCGTCGCGATGTTCGCGAGTGACCAAAGCGCGCCCACCCGCTTCTCCGCCTGGGGCTTGAGCTCGCTCAGCTTCTCGCTGAGCGCGGCATCGATCTCTGCCTCGTCCTTGTTGGAGTGAGTCAGACCAGCCTTGACGAGCTGGAGGATCGGATAGTCGCTCGCTTCACAGAGCTTGATGGCGCGGTCGATGTTGCCTGCGGTCACCAGCTTCTTGATCTGCGCGAAGAACTCCTTGGAGTTCACGCGATATCTGCTGAGCTGAAACGCGAAGCGCTCGATCACGATGGTGAGCACGACCGCCGAACAGCACAGGTTCAAGACCATGAAGGTCGGGTTGTGCTTGAACGCCTCGACGAGCTGGCTAGATCCTTCTGATGCAAGAAGCAGGAGCTGCATTCCGCTTATCCCTCTCTGGTTTGCGGCTGGAATCCTGAGGAGCGGCTACGCACGGGCGCTGCCCTCCGGAAGGCGCCTTACCCACTGAATAGTGGAGTGCGGGCGACTATAGCCGCCGCGTGATTCGAGGTGCAAGCACACTGCGGACTGACAGCGCTCACGTCGTAGATCCGCGGGAACGTTGCACTTCGGTACGAGCGCGTTGCGCTCGCTGGGCGAGCGGTCGAGGCGCGGAACGGATGCGCCAGGTCTGGCCGTTGCCTCCATCGCGGCGGACACGACGGCCAGGGAAACGGACCGCGATAGGGATGAGAGGTTCGCGGTCAGCTTCAGTAAGTGACGAGTGACCTTGGGAGGGCGCCGGGCTGGCGCCAGGCGGCTCCGGAAGTGGCGGGGCTGGCGCAGTCGAGGGAGCACCTCACCCCCAGAAACCCGGCCAGGTCTGAGCGAGCTTGCGGGCGAACGTCCGGAAAGCCGTCTCCGTGTTGAAACAAACATGGAAAATCACGTGCACACTGGAAGACGAAGTGGGCTGAAATCGCGATGACACTGGAATGGACCGAGGTGGTTCGGGAACCTCACCAGCTGCGAGATCGCAGCGCGAAGCTCTTTCCGCGCGCGAACGGGTCACGCGTGATCGCAGCTCAACTCGGCTGAAATCTGCGCGCTGGGTGAGGAGGGGTGCAGCTCTCCCGAGGCGCCGGACCAGGTCCACGGAATGCCCGAATTCTAAACGGATATCGGAACTTTCTGTCCGGACTCTAAGACACTTTGGACACCCAATGGACCTTGACTGTCCCGGGTCAGCTTCAGCATGATGGCGCGGTATCGGTTCGCTCAATGTCGGGCGAATCAACACGAAGCACCCGGAGATCGACCCATCAATTCAGGCTCGGCAATCCTTGGAATCCAGTGTCGCGAGACGCTTGTTTCCGGGGTGACTCAAAACTCCGAAGGGAAGCGACGGGTCCACGGACCGGTCGGCTTCGCTGAGGCGCTCGAGGACGAGAAAGGCGAAGGGATGTGGCGGGAACTGGGAGCGTGGGCACGAACCGAGCGGTTGCGCCTTCGTGTGGCGCTGGGTCGATACGAATCTCAGCGTCGCAGGATGGGTACGGCTGACTTGGGGGGTGTTGGTTAGAACGGTCCCGCTCGTGGGACCAACAACAACTCCAAGGCGCTGGCCGCCGCGGAGTACCACCGGGTCGTAAATCTAGTTTTGTTCGCGCTCGAGGCGCGAAATCCCAAGTGTCGGGATCGGCCTGGGAAGCATCAGGAGAAGGTAAGGGCAATGTCTTCAGTCTGGCATCACTTTCAGGCGGGCGGATGGGCGATGTATCTCATCCTGTTCTGGTTGATCTGCTCCATCGCAATCATCGCAGAGCGCACGGTCTACCTAGTCGGTGCGTCCATCAACAAGGACGTGTTCCTGGCAACCATGCAGAAGTGCATCCTGGCTGGCGATGTCGCCAAGGCCGTGAAGATGTGCTCTGCCGCGAACGCGCCCCTCGCGCGCATCGTTCAGGCCGGTTTGGTCAAGGTCAATCGCCCCGACGAAGAAGTCCAGGCGGCGATGGATGAGGCAGCTCTGAAGGAGATGCCCAAGATCAACAAGCGCACGGGCTTCCTCGCCCTCTTCGCGAACCTCGCGATGCTGTGCGGTCTGTTCGGCACCATCGTCGGTCTGATCAAGGCGTTCGGCGCCGTCGGTGGCGAGAGCATCGACCCGAGCCAGAAGGCGCGTATCCTCGCGGAAGGTATCTCCGAAGCGATGAACTGCACCGCATTCGGTCTGATCTCCGCAATCATCGCGCTCATGGGCTTCGCCTTCTTGAACGGCAAGACTCAGGGCATGGAAGACGACATCAACGAGGCTTCCGTCAGCGTGCTGAACCTCGTCGTCGCCAACCGCCAGAAGGTCAATCTGCAGGGCGTCGAAACCGCCGCAGAGTGATCGGTCCCCAATGCGGGTTGAGCGCTGATGTGCTCAACCCGCGTGCCC
>JAGQIY010001052.1 GCA_020430865.1 Myxococcales bacterium | reverse complement strand
GGTGCGCTCGAAGCGGTCGCGGTAGCGCAGGTCGCGCGTGACCGCGTATTTGCGAGCGTACTCCTCCAGGGGGTCCAGACGCTGAGTGAGCCGGAGCGCTCGCGCCGCGAGCTGGAAGCTGTCGCTGGCGCGCCTGCCGTCGGCGGCGAGGTGCTGGACCTGCCCCAGCAAGTAGAGCAAGAGCAAGAGCAATGGCAGTAGTGCGAGCACCGAACCCAGCGACATGCGGGTGGCGACCCTCACGGTTTCGGCTCCAGGACGTCGAACGTCTTCAGCTTGTTGCGGATGGTCTTGACGTCGACGCCGAGCCGGCGAGCGGCTTCCGCCTTGTTGTTCCCCGTCTGCTTGAGCGTCTCCAGGATCAGGATGCGCTCGGCCTCGGCGCTCGTGACTCGCCCCGGTAGAACGATTCCTCGGGGTAACACATGTTGCGCTTGATTCAGGGGGGCGAGGGTGGAGAGGTCGAGCGGACCTTGCTTGGTGAGCAACACGCCGCGTTCGATGAGGTTCTTCAGCTCGCGCACATTGCCGGGGAATTCGTACTCGACCAGGGCGAGCAGCGCGCGTTCGCTGATGCCAGACACCTGGGTCCCGTGACGCGCGTTGCAGCCCTGGATGAAATGCCGCACCAGCAAGGGGATGTCGCTCTGGCGTTCGCGCAGCGCCGGGACGTCCAGGCGTACGACGTTGATGCGGTAGTAGAGGTCGGCCCGGAGCAGGCCCGCGTCGACCGCTTGCTGCGGCTCGCGGTTCGTGGCTGCGATGATGCGCACGTCGCAGGCCGTCTCGTGGCGCCCTCCCAGGCGCCGCACGCTGCCCTGCTCGATCAGGCGCAGCAGCTTCGCCTGCAGGGGTAGTGGCATCTCCGTGATCTCGTCCAGGAAGAGGGTTCCGCCGTGAGCTTGCTCGAACAGCCCAGGCCGATCGTCGATCGCACCCGTGAAGGCGCCGCGGGTGTGTCCCATGAGCTCGCCCTCGGTGAGTCCGGAGGGGATCGCGGCCGAGTTCACTGCGACGAAGGCGCCCTTGCGGCCGCTCTCGTCGTGGAGCGTGCGCGCGACCAGCTCCTTGCCGGTGCCACTCTCCCCCACGATCAGCGTCGTCGCGTTGGTTTCGGCGACGCTGCGCATGACAGCGAACAGATCGACCAGCGCCGCCGAGGCGCCGAGCAGATGCCCGAAGCGCTCCGGTGCGGCGCCATCGACCGGCGTCAGGCGCTCCCCCGTTCGGGTGCGCTTGGCCTCGTCGAGTCGTGCGCGCAGCGCCGGGTAGTCGAGGGGTTTGGTGAGGAAGTCGACAGCGCCGCTCTTCATCGCATCGACGGCGCGGTCGATGGTTCCGTAGGCGGTGATGATCAGTACCTGTCGATCGCTGCCCTGGGGGCAGAGGCTCGGCAGCAGGTCGATGCCGGTCGTATCTGGAAGCACCAGGTCCGAGATCACGACGTGGGGCTGAAGAGTATTGAGCGTGACCAGGGCTTCGGCACCGCTACCTGCGACTTCCACTTCGTGGCCCCACGCGCTGATCCGTGCAGCGAGCACCTCGCGCATCGCCGCTTCGTCATCGACCACCAGGACTCGTAGCCGGGCTTCGCTCATCGTGATTCCTTGCGGATATGGACGGCCGGGGGCAACCGAACCGGCAGAGGGGGAGTGCTGACGCTAGCACCGTCGCCGCGCGGATAGCTGCCCGGGGAGCGAGGAAAATTTCCCCGCTCTCTACCCGGCGAATCGCGTGGGCCGGGCCTTCTTCCCCGACAGAGGGCACCGGGCCGAGCCGCCTACGCGCGTTTCTTCCGAGAAAATCGCGATCTCGGTGCTGGCACGTGGTTTGCGATGGCGCCGGCCATGATGCGTTCTGCCCTGCACCCGTTCGACACAGGCCCTGTCTCCTCCACGACCGTCACCCGGCGGACCAAGCACCAAGCGCTCGGTTGGTTCGCTTGGCCGCTGGTGCTTGGCCTCGTCTCCTTCCTGGTGCTGCACCCGGCAAGCGGAGCCGCCGGCTGGCGCTGGTGGCTGTCGTGCCTGGTCGGTAGCCTCGGGGGAGCGTTCTTGGTCTGGCGATTGCGTCTGGCCTTGCGTTATCGAGCGCTCGGTAGCGTGGCCGACGACGAGCTACCGTTCGTCACCGTGGTGGTACCGGCGTACAACGAGGGCAGCCAGGTGGGGCGTACGCTGGACTCGATCATGGCTTCCGACTTCCCGCGGTACAAGCTGCGGGTGATCGCGGTGAACGATGGAAGCGCCGACGACACCTGGGAGCATATCCGTGCGGCAGTGAATAGGCATCCTGGACGCATCGAGGGCGTCGATTGCAGGTGCAATCGGGGCAAGCGTCACGCGCTCTACGCTGGCATCGTGCGCGCCAGAGGGAGCGTGCTCGTCACCATCGACAGCGACTCCGAGATCGAAGTGCAGACGCTGCGAAACCTCGTGAGCCCGTTCGTGGTGGATCCGCACGTGGGAGCGGTCGCGGGCAACGTCCGGGTACTCTCGCGTCAGCATGGAGCGCTTCCGCGCATGCTCGACGTGAGCTTCACCTACGGCTTCGACTTCCTGCGTGCGAGCCAGAGCGAGGCGGGGGCGGTTCTGTGCACGCCCGGAGCGCTGAGCGCTTACCGCATGGATCTGGTGGAGGGGGTGCTAGCAGAGTGGGTCGATCAGTCCTTCCTGGGTCGACCGGCGAATATCGGCGAAGATCGCGCGATGACGAACCTGATCCTGAGCGGCGGTTGGCGCGTCGTCTTTCAGCGAAACGCCCGGGTCCACACCGAGGTCCCGTCGAGCTTCGTCCCGTTGTGCAAGATGTTGCTGCGCTGGGCACGGAGCAACGTGCGTGAGACGCTCCTGATGACGTCCTATGTCTTGCGCTGGGCGCGGCGTCGCGGTCCGGACGGGCTGACGCTCAACTATCTGCAGCAGGTGTCACGTCTGCTCCTCGCGGCGCTGCTCGCCGGTCCTGGACTCTGGATGCTGCTGACCGTTCCCCAGCTCGTCGTGCCACTCAGCCTCGCGGGAGCGCTGCTCTCAGCGACCTTGCCCGCCCTGGTGTACGCCTGGATGCGCCGCGACCCGAGGGGCGCCTTGTGGGCCTTCGCCTATGCCGGCTATTCGCTTCTCGGCCTGGGCTGGATCCAGCTTCTGGCGCTGGTGACTCCCCACCGTTCGGCTTGGCTGACCCGTCAGCTGCCGCAGAGCGCCGAGCCAGCGCAGGAACCTCGGGTGAGCATGCTCGAGATCTAGCCGCGGCCTGGCTCGAGGACTCTGGCGCACACTCCCGCGCGGTCGCTTCGGCCGTGCGCTGGTGTATGCTCGATCGCTCCAAGGGCGGCGGGGAGTCCCCCGTCCGGAGCCGATGCAGAGCATGAGCAAGGTCAGCGTGTGTTTCGTGTGCCTGGGCAACATCTGTCGTTCACCGACGGCGGAGGGCGTCTTTCGTCACCTCGTGGAAGAGGCAGGCCTGACGGGCGAGATCCACATCGACAGCGCAGGGACGGCGGCGTATCACGCCGGCGAGTCACCCGATCGCCGTTCGGCAGAGCACGCCGCCCGTCGCGGCATCCGCCTCGCTGGCCGAGCGCGCCAGTTCGTGGCGAGTGACTTCGAGCGCTTCGACTACGTGCTCGCGATGGACGCCGCCAACCATCGTGAACTCGAACGTCAGGCGAGGCGCGTTGCCGCGGAGAATCGGTTGTACCATTGTCGGGACTTCGACCCGGAGTGCCCCAAGGGCTCCAGTGTTCCCGACCCGTACTACGGTGGCGAAGCAGGCTTCGAGGAGGTGCTCGACCTGTGTGACGCCGCGTGCCGAGGTCTACTGGAGCACATCCGTCGGGAGCACCTGGCGTGAGCTTTGGCGGCGGCGAGCTATCGGCTGGGCTTCAGAGAGCGCTCTCGGCGGCTCTCGGGGCGAGCGTGGTGCAGTCGGGCTACTTGAGTGGAGGCGACATCAACATCGCCCTGCGGTGCAAGCTCGACGACGGCCGCGAGGTCTTCCTGAAGACGAACGCCAGCGCGCCGAAGGGCATGTTCAGCGCTGAGGCCCAGGGCCTCGAGTGGCTGCGACAGGCGGAGATGCTGCGTATCCCGGACGTCCTCGCGGTGTCTCAACCCGGCGATCCAGAGCAGTTCTTGGTCCTCGAATACCTGGAGCCTGGGCAGCGTCGCCGGGACTTCGACGAAGCGCTGGGGCGCGGGCTGGCCGAGCTGCACCGCTCGTTGCCCGATGACGCGCGCTTCGGGCTGGACCACGACAACTACATCGGGCGGTTACCACAGGGAAATAGGGTGAGCGGTGAGGCCGCCCGAGACTGGGCCGCCTTCTACGTCGAGCAGCGCCTCGAGCCACAGCTCAAGCTGGCTCAGAACAGCGGTCTCGCGTCCTCGAAGATGCGCCACGGCTTCTCGAAGCTCTTGCCGAAGGTCAGCGAGCTGGTCGGCGAACCAGAGCCAGCGGCGCGGCTTCACGGAGACCTCTGGGGAGGCAACCTGCACACCGCTCCGTCGGGAGAGCCGGTCCTGATCGATCCGGCGGCCTATGCCGGCAATCGTGAGATGGATCTAGCGATGATGCGGCTCTTCGGCGGCTTCTCCAGCGGCGTCTTCTCGGCCTACGACGAGGCGTTTCCGCTCTCGGTCGGCCACGGTGAACGGCTCGCGCTCTATCAGCTCTACCCGCTGATGGTTCACGTGAATCTGTTCGGCGGGGGCTACGTGGGGAGCGTCGAGCAGAACCTCAAGTCGCTGGTCTGAGTTCCGACCTCTGAGTTGCCTCGAGGAAGCGTGCGAAGCGCCCCATGACCCAGCGGTGTATCGGCGCCTGGGTGAGCCGGTACACGTACCAGGGCAGCGCGGGGACGAACTCGTGGATCGCGGCGAGGGTGAAGCGCCCGTCCTGCACTTGCCGGAACTCGAGCCAGCCGGTGTCTCTGGTGCTGGAGAGCACTCCGCCCACGATGTGCAACTTGTCGCGGTTCGGGCCCTCCCCAGCGAGCTGTCGTTGCAGGACCAACAGCGGCCAGGGCAGCCACGCGAAGCGAAACTCCAGGCGCTCTCGCGCCTCGTCGTAGTCGACCCTGAGCCCTGCGCGCAGCGCCGACGGCAGCCATCGCGCGTACTGCTGGGTGATCCACCGCGCGTCGTGGCCATCGACCACGGGCAGGCGCTGGATCGAACGCACGCTCCGCGACTCCTTCAGGCGCCGGCTGGGTCGTGCGGACAGCGGGCCTGGCGCGCGTTCGAGGGTCTCGCGGGCCATCGCGGCGTAGCTGTGGTAGCGAATCGACCTGGCGATCAACGGATCGGGCTCGGAGAACGGTAGATCGCAGCGCAGGCTGTCGATCAACGGTGAGACCAGCTCGTAGGCGGAGTTGCTGAACAGGCTCACCCACAGCTTGCTGAAGCCAGTGGAGTTCAACGGTACCCGTAGCATGCGCCGCCGCACGGAAAGAATGTCTGCGGTCTGACGCAACAGGCCCTCGTAGGTCAGGCGCTCCCCGTTGACGAGGTCCAGCGTGCGATCCCGGAACTGGAGCTCGCTCACCGCGCGCGACAACACGTCGACCACGTCTTCGATGAAGACCGCCTGAGTAGTGCTCTGAGTCCAGGCGGGCAGTACCATCAGCGGAAGTCGCGCGACCAACGAGTGGAGGATCTCGAAGGACGAACCTCCAGGGCCGACGATCATGCCTGCGCGCAGCACCGTGACCGCGATCCCGGTCGCCTTGAACACGTCCTCGACTTCGCGGCGGCTCGACAGGTGACTGCTCAGCGCTCCCTCCGGGACCAGACCTCCCAGGTAGATCACGTGGCGCACGCCGGTCGCCAGGGCCGCCTTCGCGAAGTTGTCCGCGAGCAACAGGTCGGTATCGCGGAAGGAGCCCTGAAACAGCCGCGACGACGGCATCATCGAGTGCACGAGGTAGATCGCGACCTCGCAGCCCTCGAGCGCCTGCACGGTGCTGCTGGCAGAGAACAGGTCCGTCTCGCGCCACTCCACGCCGGCTTGTGCCCGGCGCGCAGAGCGGGACAGAGCCACCACCGAGTGGTCCGACTTCAAGCGGTCGATCAAGTGGCGGCCGACGAAACCGCTGGCGCCCGCGATCGCGACGCGTCGACTCGACTCTGCGGTTCCCTTCATGACAGTTGAATGAGAAGCCTTCGAACGAACGTCAATCCGTCGCTGCGACGTCTGGCCGCAGCGGTGCGAGATGGCGCCTTCTCACCGCCCCGGGCGCGTGG
>JAGQIY010001051.1 GCA_020430865.1 Myxococcales bacterium | reverse complement strand
TGGAACGAGGTCGGTGGCAGGCTGCCCGCAATGTCCTCTAGGTCCGAAGCCCAGTCGCCCACGTTCTCGAATGAGCCCAGGTTCAGCGGCGCTGCTCCCAGGTCTCCCGCGGTGCTGCGATCACCCTCCTCGCCTTCCTCGAGTGAGGTGAACTCGAACAAGGCATCATCGATCAGCTCGCCGATGATGGATGCCTTGTCCTTCGGACGCTGCTGCTTCTCATGGTCACGCGCGTCCATGACCTGCTGCACCAGAGTCGCGATGTCGAAGGCGGACACCGCGCGGCCGGTACGGAACAGGATTTCATTGAGGTCGCGCCCGAGGTCTCGCGCGGTCTGGTAACGAACGGCAGGATCGCGCGCCAGCGACGCGAGCAGCACCTGCTCGAGCTCTGGCGGGACCTCCGGGTTCAGCTCACGGATGCTCGGAATCTTGGCAGCCTGGACCTGGCGCACCGTCTCGAGATCCGTTTCCCCGAGAAAGAGCCTTCGCCCCGCGAGCATCTCCCACAGGATGATACCCACGGCGAACACGTCGGTGCGCGCGTCGACGGCGTGGCCGAGCGCAGCCTCTGGTGACAGGTAACTGAACTTGCCCTTGATTATGCCAGGCTCGCTGTGTTCGAGCTGACTGTTGGCCTTGGCCAGGCCGAAGTCCACGATCTTCACCTCGCCATAGCGAGTGATCAAGACGTTCGGCGGTGACATGTCGCGGTGGACGATGTTCAGAGGTTCGCCGTTGTCGTCCTTCAGTTCGTGCGCGTAGGCGAGGCCCTCGCAGATCTTCACGCAGATAGCCACGGCTTCTTCCACGGGGAAACTGCGGAAGTGCTTTCTGGTGTACTCGATGGTCGCCTTCAAGTCGGCGCCATCCACGAACTCCATGACGATGAAGTAGGTGTTGTCGCCGACACCGATATCGAAGACTTGAACGCAGTTCGAGTGGGACAGGTGAGCGCTCAGACGCGCCTCATCCAGGAACATCCCGATGAACTGCTTCTTCTCCGATAGGTGAGGCAGGACGCGCTTGATCGCGACCTTCTTCTTGAACCCTTCGAGGCCCGCGCTCTCGGCACGGAACACCTCGGCCATTCCGCCCGCGGCGATGCGTTGGACGACGCGATAGCGCTGTTGCTGCTGTGCCATGTCGTAACGGGCTCCGCGCCCTGGAGCAGGTTAGGGTTGCCGGCGGTGCAGGGTCAAGAACTGCGGATTCTCAGCGCCTGCCATCCCGAGCCAGCCCCCTGAGCAGGTCGAGATGGCCTCGAGGGGCGGGGTCGAAGCGATGAGCTTGAAACACCGCCTCGGCGTAGGGCCGCGCTGCGAGGGGCAAGGCGAGCAGCGCGGCAGTGAACCGCTGTCGTGTGGCGACTGGCAACCTCGACGCACCCACGATGACGTCTCCGGGGATGGGACCGATCAGCACGATCACCCGCACGTCTCGGGCGTCCGCGCCGACCTCCAGCCATGGCGCCGACCGAAGCTGGCCGGTGTTCGGGTCCACGGCGATGTGGGTCGCGCCCACGTCGACGTCTCCGGCAAGGACGGCTTCGGCAACCTTGAGGTGATTGCCCAGGTAGCGCTCTTCGGAGAACAGGGCCTCGGGGTCGTAGCCAAGCCCGCGCAGGCGCCATCGCGGCGCAACGAACCCGGACGCGGAATCCCGGTTCACCCAGGCAACGCGTGTGCTCCGCAGGTCGGCCACCTCGTGCAGCGTCGAATCGGCGCGAACGAACAGCGCCGAGTGGTAGCCAGCGCTGAAGCCGCGCTGCACCACGAGCCACGGCTCGGCAAGCTGACGTTGCTGGAGCTCGAGGGCCACCAACGGAGGCGCCCATGCGACGTCCAGCTCCGCCGCGGCGATCGCGGCGAGCAACGCCTCGTTGTCAGGCAGCGTGCAGGTCTCCACCGAGAGCCCTGTGCTGCCCTCGAGAGCATGGCCAAACTCCCTCAGCGCATCCGCCGTCCGTTCGTTGCCGGCAACGACCCCCAGAGACAGCGTGGTCACGTCGCTATCCTATCAGGCTGCTCAGGAGCTGCGTCTTCCAGCAGCCCGCGTGCTGATCCGCGCGGAGTGAGCGCCCTTGCTCTCGCAAGATCGCCGTTGTGTGAGGAGGGATGGGCGCATCGAACACACAGTGCGAGAGCCAGATCTGGCACGAGTCTGCGCGGGCACGGCGGTACTGATGGCAGGGTGTTTTTCAACACCCTGCTATAGCGCGGTTCGAAGGCATTGGAAGGCAGCGAGGGAAACATGCCGAGACGATGGTGCGTCGCGGAGCGCGCTTGACCCACGCACGACGCACCAATAGAGAAACGAGACCCGCATCCGACGCGTGGTGGAGAGAAGCATGTCAGCCGAACCGCACGACGAGCACGCCAGCCATGAAGAACACGACGACGACGAGCTGGACAGCGACGAACCGCGCACGCCAGGCTGGCTGACGTTGCTTGGTTGCGCCTTGTTCCTGCTCGCGGGGATCTTCGCGATCGCGGCGGACGACGGCCCCGGAAACCTCGTCAAACCGGAGCTTTCCCCGGCGACCACCCCAGACACCGCAGCAACGGAAGCGGCGGCGGTCGCTCAGCCTGCCCCCCCGACTCCTGGCAACGTCGATCCTCAGCAAGCCCGTGCAGCAGCTCAGAAGCTGATCGACCAGCTCAAGCTTCGCGGTGCGGGAGCCGGCCGCCCCGGCGGCGGTCGCGGTGACGGCAGCGGACGTGGACAGGGACGTGGGCAGGGTCTGGGCCAAGGCCAGGGCATGGGCCACGGCGCCGGCGATGGTCACGGCCACTGAGCAGCGGACGCGCGCTGTTCGAACCCGGAAAGGTGCGGCTGTCGAACCCGAAAGGTGCGGCTGCCGAACCCGAAAAAAGGTCTCGCCAAGTCCCAGGATGCGTGTCAGAGTCCGCGTCCCTTTCGGGGCCGTAGCTCAGCTGGGAGAGCGCTAGACTGGCAGTCTTGAGGTCAGGGGTTCGATCCCCCTCGGCTCCACAAACGAACGCCGCGATCTCATTCGCGACAAAGCAAACGCCTGGGTCTTCGACCCAGGCGTCGTTGCTTGGTGCTTCGAACCTGGCCTAGCCGAACAGGGGGAGGTCCGACCCCTCGAGCGGGAACTGGGCCGAGATGTCGGATTCGTCGACTCCGGCCAGGCGCCGTAGCGCGCGCTGGATGTGAGCGGGTGTCACCACCGTTCCGCCCTTGGCCACGGGAGCCAGAGAGCCGCTATCCACCGCCATGGGGAGGCGCTCCACCGTGGTCTGGCCGATGACCCGATCGCCCGGAATGCCTGGTCCCATCGCGAAGAAGCTCGAGATCGGGTGGTGATCCTTGCCGTCGCGGTCGTTGTACGGGCTGCGGCCAAAGTCGGAGCCGACCAGCACGAAGGTCTTGTCGCCGAGACCCTGCGCCGCGGCGTAGGTCATCAGGTAGTCGATGCCCCCAAGCAGCATGGCCTGGCGGCGCCGCTGGTCTCGATCGTTGTTCGCGTGGGTGTCGAAGCCTCCCAGCCCCAGCGACGCGCTGACGCCCAGGCCGCTCTTGAAGGCGTGGATCGCGATCTGCCCTTGCTGCATGAAGCGCTCCAGGTCGTCCAGATCTCCCGAAGGGATGTCGACCAGTTCCGTGGGGAGTTGCAGCTTGGCGAGTTCACCATCGCCCGAGCGAGCGAGCTCGAGAGCGGAGATCGCGCGCCGCTTCCTGAGGAGCTGGGAGGACGTGCGCAGGCGCTCGGCTCGCTCCGCCTGGAACTGCGCAATGCGGCCCCAGGTCTCCGGTGTGTGGAAGGTGGAAGAGTTGGCGTCGTTGGCGTCCACCTGGTTGGGGCGAGCGATTCGGGTGAGCGCATCGACGCTGGATACGCGGGTGAGCCCGATCAGTCCCTCGGTCGCGTCGTACCCGCCACTGCTCAAGAACGCCATCGGCGCGCCGGGCGACTTGTTCGCCGCCAGCAGCGCGCCGAGTGATGGGTAGCCTTCCTGCGTCTTCCCGCTCCAGATGCTGCGGGTTCCGGCGTCATGGTTGTTGGTCTTCGTGTCGACGCCGTTGAACAGCGTCATCTTGCCAGCGTACTTGTTGAGGAACGCCTCGTTGGAGAGGATCCAGTTCGAGTTCTCGGCGTTCTCCCACTCGAGCTCGGATAGATCCGTGGAGGTCGGCGCGTACGGAATGTTTCCGATCTTGGCCACACTGGAGTAGGAGCGAGTGTGTTCGGGGCTGATGACCGGATCGAACATCAAGGTGGGATCCCAGCCACCCGAGGCGTGAACCAGGATCCAGAAGGGACCGGCGAATGGTTCCCCCGCGGAAGCGCGGGAGACGATGGATGGTGCAGTCAGGGCGAGCCCTGCGGCTGCCGCAGCTTGTAGGAAGCGTCGTCGTTGCATGGTTCTCTCGCTCCTTCAGTCGTGCAGGAAGCCGTAGTCCGACAAGAGGTAGGTGATCACGGCCATCCAGGCACGGATCACGTAGTTTTCGTCCTGCTCGAGGCGTTGTCCTTCTGGCAGGTCAGCCCCGGTGAACCGGTCGACTCGAGCGCGGCAGCGCCACTCGAGTCCCTTCTCGAGATCCCCGGATTGCACCTTGCCCACGCCTTCCTTCCACGTCTCGTAGAACAGCTGATAGGTGCGCTCGATCTCGGTGTTGTCGAGGGCTAGGTCCTCGCCCAGGAAGTGGGCGTGGAGATACTGGATGTTCTTCTTGATGTCGGTGATCGCGTCGGGAACGGAGTCCCCGGTCTCCGTCTCGGGTGCCTGACTGGGCTCGACGTAGGGGAACAGATGGCGGCCCTGGGGCGTCAGCGTGAAGTCGAACGCCGTGGACGAGCAGGCAACCTCGTTCGCCATCCGCCACACGACGTTGGCCATGACTCCGTTCGGCGCGGTCAGGCGCTGGGTGATCGTGTCCGAGTCGATGCCTCCGTAGAGGATGCGATAGTCGGTCATCAGGTACGACTTGCTGTCCCAGCCGCGCGTCCACGGGAACCCGGTTACGGCCTCGATCTTCTTGCTGAGGCCCTCCGGCGACTCGAAGCGGGCAGTGCCGACGTTCGATAGCTGAGTCTGGCGCTGAGGCTCGAGCTTGCTTGCTCCGCTCGCGCGATAGTACGGGCTGAGGATGATCTCCCGGATGACGGTCTTCAGGTTGAAGTTGCTGTCCGCGAACTTGTCGACGATTGCTCTGAACGTCGCGTCCTGGGCTTCCCACGCCTTCAGCTGATCAGCGAAATCCTCGGCCTCCGAGTCCGCCGGGTAGGCGAGCGGGGCGTGGCCCGTGAGCGCCTTGAACATGGTGTGCACGGCCGACAGCGGGAAGCGGCGATCCTGAACCAGGTGCTGAGCGAGCCACGCAGGCGCCTGAGCGAAATCGCTGGTCTGCATCACGTCGTTTCCGAATCCAGGCGGAAACATCTCCGGATGCCAGTTGCTATCGGGTCGGTAGCGCTCCTGGTCGTAGTCGTCGAATTTCTGGAAGGCACCCGCGATGGGGTCGATCTGCCGGTGACAGCCGGTGCAGGTGGGGTCGTCGCGCGTCGGGTTCTGGTACTTCGCGGTCTCCTCGGCGTTGATGGGGCGGTTGACGACCGCCAGGATGTCCGTCGCGAGGAAGAACTGCATCACCATGCGAGCGCGATGCCGATTGCGATTCGTGGGCGTGGTCGGAAAGCGATTCAACCACATGGGCGAGGTCAGGAGACCTGCCGTGGGCCACGGGGTCATCCCTGTATCGAGCTGTGCCTGGATATGACCAGGCTTGAACTCTGTCTCGTCCGCGGCGTCCGTGAAGTCGACCTGGGCGTTGTACATCGGTGCCGAGAACGGGTTCATCATCGTGTAGTCGGCGGTGAGGATCTCGGAGTAAGGGAGATCGTTCTTCACGACATAGGCGATGAGCTCCAGCGGTTCACGGGCCACCGCGCGACTCGCCCTGGCCTTGTCCTCGTCGCTGAAGTTGTCGTACGCGTCGCTGGCGTACGGAAATTGAGCGTCGTTCAGGATGTTCAGGGCGTAGCCGTTGTAGGCGAGGTAGCGATCCGTGAGGAACAGGTCGTTGTACTGCTGCTTGAGCCAGTCGTAGAAGGCCGGGTCATCGAACAAGGCGTCGAGTTTCCCGGGGAGCACGTCCAAGCCACCCGCGCGCAGTTCCTCGATCTCATCTGCGGTCGGCAGCTTCCCCGTCAACTGCAACGAGGCCTTGCGGAACGTTCCAAGCTCCCCGAGCAGGTCCACGTCCGGGAAGCTCGCGGTGGCGGCGGTCTCCGGGCAGCTCTCTGCCTCACGGAAACGCTGGACCAGCGCCGACAGGGCCTCGTACTCCTTGCTTCCAGGCTCCAGCTGCACCCCGCCGCCGTGATCGAGCTCGCCCAGCGGTTTCCGCAGTACCACGGACTTGCCTTCGCTCTCGATCTTGGCCATCTCGGCCAGGGCCTTCATGTTCGTGTCCAGGAAACCTGGATAGCCTGGCGGCAGGAGCTGAAGCTCCGCGCCTTCCTCCACGGCCACACCGTCCGGGGAATGGCAGTTGATGCAGGTCTTCGAGATCACTGGCCCCCACACCTTCTGCGCGAAGAACGCTCGGTTGCTCAGGCAGGCGCCACCGGCCGCCCCCTCGTCTTCTGCAGAGGACGAACAGCCGCCAGCGGTTCCAGCCAGCAATCCGGCGCCGATCAGCATCATCAGGCACGACGCGAAACGTGTGCGAGTCTTCCGAGTGGTCATGTCGAGTCCTCGTGGTCAGAGCTCTAGGGCTGTCTTGGCGTGGGCGTCGAGCGACGCACCAGGAGGGGTGAAGAGAGGCGGGAGGGTCGCGTGACGCACAGCAAAGCAGATGAGCCAATTCCGGCGCGTGATCGGGAAACCGGAGCTACCGGGGTAATCAAAGACACTATTTCCGCCCGGATAAACAAACGGACCCATCACTTCCCGCGTGATAAAGCAAAGGTACTGAGGAACCACCCTGGAGATCAAACTGGATTTGCCCCGCCCGAAGCCCACCTCGTGGGTCAATGTGCGCACGCAAACCGTCCGCTTGCTGCCGAGAGCGAGGGCTGACCACTACACCTCCCTTTCCAGACCGATTCGCCCCCCTTCGATCGCGCGCAAAACGGGGTAAACGAGGCGTATCGGCGGTGTGGGCGATGTCCCCCACTCAGCCGAGGGAGCCCCCAGACGCCCGATCACAGCAGCGAGACTCCAGGCAGAAAAAAGCATGGCCCGCCACGGGCGCGCTCGATGTTTCCGCCGGGGACCAGCCCCGGACGCCTCGCGCGCGCTCGACGGCGGACGAAACTGACCGCTCCCACGGCCAGAAACTCCAGCGATCTGGTTCAACCACCCGTCTGGTCAGTGGCAGAGTTCGACCGCGGCGAAGTCGGCGAAGTAGTCCTTGTCGCAGACCTTGCTGCGCTCGAGGATGGACGCCGCCGTGAGCGTACGGACGGAGAACTGCATGCAGGCTCCGATCGGCGCGTCCTGCACGTGCTGGAACATCTCGGTATCCGCATGGATAGGGTGAAGTAGACTCGGTTTGAACTTCGCGCTGCCCACGGCGATCGTGAAGAGCACCTGGCTGCCGTCGGAGCTCACCCGCTTCGACTCCAGGCGACCTCGGGCCGATGCGATCACGGTGGACGCGACCAGGCGCGCGTTGTCCTTCAGCGCCTGCGCTCGCTCAGCGTCCTGCTCCGCGCGATCGTAGCGCTCACAGTTCTCAGCGACCCGCTTCAGCCAGGGCAGGGCCTGCTCGGCCTCGGGATCACGAATGGCAGCGACCGGCGGCTCGATCCTCGTCTCCACCGTCAGATAGATCCCCGCCCCCAGAGCCACGGCCATGCAGACAGCCCCCAGGATCAGGCTGCGACGGTAGGGGCGATGCTCGCGAACGGGATGGGAAGAGTGTGGATCCGGCTGCACGGGTATTCGAGCGGGCGCAACGACCCGCGGTGGGCAATGGCCTACAACAAGCGCAGGAAGCGCTCCAGAGCCAAGCGCTCGTCCCCCGTCAACTGCCGTCCACCTGCGGGAACCCCCTGGTGCAGGAAGCGATCGTCGGCGTACCCACACTGACGGAGCACGCTGGCCAGGTCCGGAGCGCGGCCGTTGGTGAAATAGGGAGCCTTCTTGTACAGGCGTCGCAGCGAGGACGGGCGCGCGCCTCGGGGATGAACGCGGGGTTCGACGCCCGTGTCCCGGTAGTCGCTGCTGGCCCACACCAGTGGTCTCCCCTCGAGGAGTGCCTGCGGGATACCTGACTCCGGAATGGAACTTGAAGCCTCGCCAGCTTCCAGGCGAGGAGCGTGGCAGCCGACGCAGTGGGTCGTGAAGAGCTTGGCTCCGCGGAGCTCGATCTCGTTCAGCCCAGCGCTGCCTCTCTCTGCCAAGTACGGGTTCGGTCGATGGTTGAACGCCACGAGGAAATCGAGCAAGGCTTCGCGGAGGCGCTCGGGGCCGAGTCGCGCCTCTTCGACACCAAGTCGACGCAGCCAGGGCCAATCGGAAACCCGCACCGAGAACACGGGGGACGAACCCGAGTTCGCGCCGGCGACGCGGAACTCGTTGTTCACCATCTGAGCCAGGTCGCGGTCCAGCGCGCGGGTGAAGTAAGGACGGTTGCCTACGAGGCCCAGTAGTGGCTTGGTGGTCGCCGTGATGGAGCCGCGTCCAGTCGCGTGGATGCGGCCGTCCGTGTAGCCCTCGAAGTGACACGTCTCGCACGTGAAGCGGCTCAGCTTCCCTTCGCTCCGGTTCTGGGGGGCCATCAGGGTGGTGAAGAACAGCGCCTCGCCAACCCGCGCGGACACGCTCCGCGTCGACCTCTCACTCGTCTCCACAAGGTAACGTGGCTCGCCGGTGCGTGGCGCCGCGAGCCAGGCATCCAGGAGCGGGTTCGCGACGAGCCAGCTCGCCTCACCCACCCTGACCAGATCGCTCGTGCCTGGCGGAAGGTCCGCTCGAACCCGCTCCGGTCGCGAGAGCCCATCGACGCCCCATGATGCCTGAAACAGGCCCGAGGTGGCGTAGCCGGCGAAGTGCACGCGGCGTTCGTGCTCCCCCGGCTCCACCCAAAGCGCCTTCGGCAGCACGACGCCGAGTTCCGAGACGTTGCGAGCCGAGAGCCGCCTCGCCCCAAATTTATCTACACGGAAATCATAGAGAAAGGAGTCTACGTTCCCGAACGACCCGATGCTGCGATCGAGCTGCGCGTCCTCGACGCCGCTGGCGATCACCCGCAGAACGCCGTTCGACTCCCACAGCTCGAACGCCCAGAAGGGGCCCGCTGAGCTCAGCAGCATCGGCGACGAAGCCGGCGTCAGGTGTCCATGGGGCGGAAGCGCGAAGAGCTTGATGCGATGCTCGAGCAGGCAGTTCACACCAAGCCAGTTTGGCGTGGCCCGAAGGCTCAGCGCTCCCCGGCAGCCCGCGACGCGAAGAGCCTCGACGCCACGCGAGGAGAACTCCAGGCGCAAGAGCGTCCCGGTCAGCTCGTCCGCGGCATAGAAGCCGTCGCCCGCGCGAACCAGGCCGCGCAAGGCGGCAGGCTCGACCAGACGGAAGCGACTCGCGACGCCCAAGGATCCGCGCTTGCTCACCGGGTAGCGCCAGATCTCACGGCTCAGGTCCGACACCACCCAGAGTCGATCGTCCGCCAGGGTCAGCGCCGAAGGCGAGTGCGGCGAGGCGACCCTGGTCAGCTCGTTCCCCGCGGCATCGAACGACACGACCTGGTCTGCACCCCGCAGAATCCCGGCCGCCGCGCCGCCAGGCAACGGCTCGAGCTGGTAGGGATCTGGACCGCTCGCGACGTCAGCGCCTGGCAAACCGTCGAGCTTCAACTGGCTGCGAAGCCGCTTCTCATGGTCGCGCAAGTCCGCCGCATCGAAGCTCGCAGGCGCCGCCGAAGGCACGGCGCTCCCCTCGCTCTTGCTCGGCTCTCCGCAGGCAAGCAACGCGCAACAGGCGATGCCCAGTCCTGCCCACGCCGTGTACTCCCGCACCATGGCGCGGAGCGTAACAGCGGAAACGGCGCCCAGCTCAGCCCATGGTGTGCACCTTGAGCGGCTCGATCTTGAACAGCACGCGCACCTCGCCGTCGGCACGGAACGGGTACTTCTCCTTGCCCATGTAGCGCATCGCCATCTTGTCGATGTGCGCGTCCGCCCCCTCCTCCGTACGACCCACGATCTTCCCCTGAATTCCCAGGTAGCGGTAGGGGTTCTCTGGATCGCTGACGGAGAGCCCGACCTGATCACGAGCGGACATGTTCTTGTCCTTGAGGCGCCCCGCAGCCGTGTTGATCAAGACGTGGGTGCCGTCGAAGTCGACCCACACCGGAGTGACCTGGGGGGTGCCGTCCTTCATCACGGTCGCCAGGTTGGCGAACGCGGGCTTGTTGGTTAGGAGGTCTTTGAAGTCGTCAGGGATCTGGGCCATAGACCCAGATCACTTGGACAACCGGACCGAGGGGTCAATAGCCCTGACGGAAGCAAGCCCGGTGTCCGGGCAGCTGCTGAGGATGAGCGCTGATTCGCGGCGTACGGGCCTACCGAGGGCCCCGTATCTGCAGCGCGTCAGACGTCGGTCACGAGACGCCTGCCGACTTGCGGGGGCGGAGTGGAGCTTCAGAATCCGAAGGGTCAGCGAGCCACAGTGCGCTGGCAAGGAGGTCTCGATGATGGTGCTACTAGGGATCGGAGTGGTCGCCATCCTGGCGACGCTGCTCACCTTCGTGGGCGATCTGCCCGGCGAGCTCCGGAACTGAACGCGACGCCAGGGAGCGCGGGGCGACCTCGCTCAGGAACGCCAGGATCGCCTCGCGACTCACGGCTTCCAGCTCGAACAACTCGAACACTGCCTCGTCCAGACCACGCGTGAGCACCGCTAGGTCACCCCCGCCGCGAGAGCACGCGGAAGCCTCCAAGACGAGGGCCTCGATCCGCTCGCGCCGCGTCGGGAGGTCGGGGGGAGCGGGCAGCGCACGCAGCTGTCGGATCTTCACCTGCGGAAAGACCTTCTGACGCGCGTCGCGGTTCTGCGCCACGTGGAGCGCGCGATACAACGCCGAGTTGAGCAGGCCGACCAGGAGCTCCGCCGACAGCCCCTCCACGCCGAAGCCAGCCAGCAGCGTGTTGCGGAAGAAGCGGCCATCGTGCAGCGCGGCAATCGGGTGAGAGGCGGTCTGACGCACCACGAAGTCCACCTGCTGATAGGCCTCCGCAGACCGCAACTTGGCTCGGTGACGGCCAAGCACCACGGGATCTGGCCTCAGAAACAGCCGCGTGGGACCGACGTGGAACTCTCGCACGTCCTTGCCTTCGAGCAGGCCGACGCTGAACTCGCCGCTCGGACCGTCTCCGCGAAGAAACAGACTTCGGCTGACCTCTCCCGCGCTCTGAAAGCCGCGTTCGCCGAAGCAGCGCTCGGGCAGACGGGGCAAGGCGGACAGCTGCGTCAGGACCTCCGGTACGCTGACCTGGCTGGCCGCGCTGGCGCGAGACTGCCGCTCCACCAGAGCCCAGGGCAGGCAGTCGGCTTGCGCCGTCGGCGCCGCGTCCAGCAGCAAGCAGAAGCTAGGCTGGGTCACCCCCGCGAACGCATCGACGCCCAGCTCGGGCAGCGGCAGCAGCAAGCGGTGGCGGGAGGTCGCCACCTGGCGTACCGCGCGGTAACCATCGAGGTCTGCGACCGGGCTCGGAAGCAGCAACGCGACACGACCCTTTCTGGCCAGCTTGCAGGCGAGCTCCACGAACAACCCATGCAGTGTGGGGTAGCCTCGCCAGGCCTCGAAGTGCCGCGCATAGCGCTTGCGCACTTCCTGGGGCAACGCCTGCGCCGCACGACCCGCGAACGCGATCCAGGGCGGGTTACCGATCACGAGATCGAAGCCAGACGGCGCAAGCTGCTGCCACGACCAACCATGCTTTTTTCCACCTGGATTCAGGTCGACGTCCAGCGAGTCCCCGAGCAAGAGTCGAGTAGGCAGGCGCTGGATAGGCAGGTCTCGCATGCCGAGCTCCAGCCACAGCGACCACTCGGCGACCGCCAGCGCTCGCGCCGAGCGGTCCACCCCCACCAGCCTCCGCGCCACGTCGAGTCGGCGAGCGGAGTGGCCCGGGTCTGGAGCCAGGCGGCGCAGGCAAGCCAGCAAGAAGGCGCCTCCCCCTGCCGCCGGGTCACAGATTGAGGGTGGCTCCTCGGCGGAGGTGACTCCCTCCAGGGCGCGGTCCGCGATCAGGCGACACACGGCCGGCGGAGTGTAGAAGCTTCCGGTGCGCCGGCGCTGACCTCCAGTCGTGTCCCAGTCCAGTAGACGCTCGTGGACCCGTCCGAGCACCTCGACCGTCGAGTCGTCCTCGAGCAGGCGAGCGAACGCCTCTCGGCATTTCCCCATGGCTTTTTTTTCGATGGCGTCGGTCAGCGGCGCGAAGTCTCCATCCAACAGCCTCGCCCCCGCCAGGCGAGGCTCGGCGCGAGCGATCGACAACCACTCGACGGGTCCCGCGAGTTCTGGATCAGGGGGTGAGGGCAGGAGTCCACGTCGAGCAGCGAGCGCAGCGCCGAGCCAAACCAGAGCCCAGCTGGACCAGACCTCGGGGCTCAAGGAAGCGCGCGTCGCGGCGCGCTCGAGACACCTCAGCCAGCGACGCAGGGACGCTTCGGTGGAGGCGATTTCGAGCCGCTCGAGCACCTTCAACGGATAGACCAGCCTGCGAGGGGCGTCGAGGCCTGGCCCCAAGTTGATGAGATAGTGGTTCCCGACTACTAGCATCCCATGCAGCTCGCTTCGACCCTCCTTGGCCCCGACAGCGCCTCCCGGTGCGTCGTCCTCCTGCATGGCATTCTCGGCTCCGGTGGGAACCTCCGAGGGCTCGGCCGCCGACTAGCCGAACAGCTGCCAGGCACCCGCATCGCGCTCTTCGACCTGCGCGGACACGGCGACTCCGCCGACTATGCGCGAAGCGTCGGCGCTCCGCACACGGTGCGCGCCTGTGTCGAGGACGTGGAGCGCGCGCTGCGGGAGCTTCGGCTGCAAGCCGACTTCGTGATCGGGCACTCATTCGGGGGCAAGGTCGCGTTGATGTTCGCCCAGATATTTCCGCATGGAGTACGACAGGCATGGGCCCTCGACTCCACCCCGGGCGTCAAGCGAGATCGGGACGGCGGAGAGGTGGGGCACGTCTATCGCGTGCTGCGCGAGGTGCCCACGCCATTCGCGAGTCGAGACGCGATGCTTCAAGCGCTCGAGAGCCGCGGGATCGCGTCGGGGATCGCACGCTGGATGACCACGAATCTGAGGCGCGACGGCGACGTCTACGAGTGGGCATTCGACCTCGACGTGGTCAGCGACCTGCTCGACGACTACTTCCGGCAGGACCTGTGGCCGTGGCTCGAAGAGCGCCGCGGAGCTCCAGACATTCACCTCCTGCGCGCACTCGACAGCGACCGCTTCAGCCAGGACGACGCGCAGCGCGCTAGAGCACTGCCGCCCCAGGCCCGAGTGACGCTCCATGAACTGCCAGACTCCGGCCACTGGGTCCACGCCGACAACCCCGAGGGACTGCTCGAGATCCTCAGGAGCGAACTCTCCCACGGCTGAGCCTTCGGCGCTCGACCAGCGCCGCCCCCAGGTCGAGCGCCGCCCGCATCCCCCCAGGGTCCGCGACGCCTCGCCACGCGATGTCGTAGCCGGTGCCGTGATCGACGCTCGTGCGCACGATTGACAGCCCCGCGGTGACGTTGACCGCATCCCCGAACGCCACCAGCTTCATCGGGATCGTCGCCTGATCGTGGTACATCGCGACCACTCCGGCGTACTCGCCCTTGAACGCCTTGCGATATGCGGTCTCTGCCCCCATCGGCCCGATCAACTCGACGCGCCGCCCCAGCTGCTTCCGTGCTCGGAGGATCCCCGGGACGATGGCCAGGCGTTCCTCGTCGCCGAGGAGTTCGCTCTCGCCGGCGTGAGGATTGAGCGAACAGACCGCGATCCGAGGAGACACCTTGCCCAGCGCTTGCACCAGCTCCGCCAGCGCCAAGATCGCCTCCGCAACTGCTTCCTCGCGGATTCGGCTGGAGACGTCATGCAGGGGTAGGTGAGTCGTCACGAGGCTGGTAGTCAGCGCCTGTGCTGCGAAGCACATCACGCTCGACTGCGCGTGATCCATGGCTTGCAGCCACTCGGTGTGACCGAGGAATTGCTCGGCGCCGGGGCTGCCCGAGGCGGCGATCGCCGCCTTGCTGACGGGCCCGGTGACGAGCGCAGCGTGTCCCAGTCGCTTGGTCAGCGCGTAGCCTGCCTCGACCCAGGCGAGCTGCGCTTGGCCGGAGCGCTTCGAAGGGGCACCTGGCTTGCGGTCCCTTGCGCCAACCTTCACTCCCGGGTCGTGAAACCAGAGCCGACCCGGCTTGCGGGCGCACAGCGCCGTGAGGTCGGCTGCCGGATCCATCGGACACAGGCAGCTCTCCCTCACCCCCAACGAGCGACACGCTTGCTTCAAGGTATCGAGGTCGGCGATCAAGACACACGGCTCGGCGTTCTCCGACTTCCGGCGCTTCGACCTCGAGCGTTGGCAGGCTGCAGCGACGGCGACCTCCGGGCCGATCCCCGCGGGACACCCCACGGAAATGACCAACGCCGCAGGCAGGCTCTCACCTCGCTGCGGCGTCTTGGCCAGCTTGCTCTCGTGCTGCGCTGGGCGCTTCTTCCGCGCTACGGAGCCTTGGGATTCATTCGTCGAGGTCGTCTTCGGTGTCATCGGGATCGTCGCCGGTGGGGGCACGCAGCTTGTACCCCGAACCGCGCAACGTCTCGAGTGGCAACGCGTCCCCGAGCTTGGCCCGCAGGCGACGCACGTGGATGTCCACGGTACGCGGACCGCCGTCGTAGCGGTTGCCCCACACCCGCGCGAGCAAGTGGTCGCGGGAGAGCACCTTGCCACGCCGCTCGCACATGTAGGCGAGCAGCGCGAATTCCTTCGCGGTGAGCTGCACCGGTCGACCCTGCACGCTGACTTCGTGACCGGCCTTGTCGATCACGATCGGGCCGACCTTGTGGCGCTCCTCGGTCGCGAACTCGCTGCGACGCCACTCGAGCGCGCGAATGCGCGCGTACAGCTCCTCGGGCACGTAGGGGTGCAGGACGAAATCATCGAAGCCACTCGACGGCTCGATGCGCGCCACCTGACCGACGGTCACTGCGATCAGGGCGCCAACACTGTCGAAGGTCGCTTCTCCTCTCACGGTGCGCAGGGCAGCCACGGCCAGATCGGGTCGGTCGAGCGCCTCGAACACCAGCGCGCGTGGGCGCACATTGTTCTCGTCGTCGTCGTCCTCGATCAGATTGACCGGGTCATCCCACAAATCGAGAGTACGCACGTTGGCGCCCAGCTGCCGCAGGGTTGCCGCCGCACCGTCCTCACGTTCCAACAGCGGACCATGGCCTACTACGGCCACGAAAGTTTTGGTCCGCTGAGCCTTGGCCTCAGCCGATGTCCGTTCCGCCAACTGTAATCTTCGCTAGCTTAATGGTTGGACAACCGACCCCCACCGGAACGCTCTGGCCATCCTTACCGCATGTCCAGATCCCGTCGGAGATCTCTACGTCGTTGCCCAGCATGCTTACCTGGCCGAGTGTTTCGGGACCGTTGCCAATAAGGTTCACGCCCTTGAGCGGTGCAGTTAGTTTGCCGTCCTCGATCAGGTAACTTTCCGTAAGAGAGAACACGAAGTCACCGTTCGAAATATCCACCTGCCCGCCGCCAAAGGTCTTGGCAAAGACCCCGCGCTTCACGCTCTTCACGATTTCCTCGGGGTCGTGAGGACCTGCGGTGAGGATGGTGTTGGTCATGCGGGGCATCGGCGCACACGCAAAGCTCTCGCGGCGCCCGTTCCCGCTGGGGTCGAGCTTGAAGTGCCGAGCGCTGAGACGGTCGTGCATGTAGCCCTTCAGGATGCCGCCCTCGATCAACACGTTCTTGCGAGGCGCGTTGCCCTCGTCGTCGATGTTGATGGAGCCTCGACTCTCGAGGAACGTGGGATCGTCCACGACGGTGCAGAGCTCGCTGGCCACCACCTCACCGACACGACCAGTGTAGTTGCTCGTACCCTTGCGGTTGAAGTCCGCCTCGAGGCCGTGCCCCACGGCCTCGTGAAGCAGGATGCCGCTGTCTCCAGGGGCGAGAACGACTTCCATCTGGCCCGCCGGGGCGGGTCGCGCATCGAGCATCGTCAGCGCCTGCTTCGCGGCAATTTCCGCATGCTTTTCAGGGCTGTGGCCCTCGAAGTAGGTGAGGCTCATGCGACCCCCGCCACCACTTCGTCCCGCTTCGCGCTTGCCTTCGGATTCCGCGATCGCGCGTACCCCGAAGCGCATCAGTGGCTGAACGTCGTAGGCCATGCGGCCATCGCTGCTGGCAATCAGCACGGCGCGGATCTCTTCGACATAGGAGGCCTCGGCCTTGATGATGCGAGAATCGAAGGCGAGCGCCGCGGCGCTGGCGCGCTCCAGAAGCGCTCGCTTGTCGGTGCCAGGTTGATCGATCGGGGGAGAGGTGAGCTGATAGCGGTGGGGTAGGTCGACGGGAGCCAGGGCGATGGTGTGCGTCTCGCCTCCACCCGTCGCGATTCGAGCGGCCGTCTCCGCGGCCCGCTTCATCGCTTCCCACGTCAAGTCCTCGACGTGGGCGTAGCCGGTGGCGTCACCGCGCTGAACCCGCACCCCCATGCCCAGGCTGACCGAGCGAGAGGCGCTGCGAGTGATGCCCTCTTCGAAGGAAATCGCGCCGCCGGCCCGATACTCGAAGAACACGTCGGCGTAGTCACCGCCGTGCTGCAGGGCAACCGCAAGCAGTCGCTGGCAGATGTCGGCGTCGATACCCGCGGTCCCGCCGGGCGCGAACGGGGCGCGATAGGTTTGGCTCTCGGTCATATCTTCTCTGGGAGGCTTGCGCTGAGCGCGTGCGGTTGAAACGGGGCTGTGATGCAGCGCGCGCTCGAAACAGCGGACGCACGCTCAAGAGACCATGCTGCTGGTTACAGGAGGCCGCAAGGGTCCAGCCGAGGCGGCGCGGGGACGTTCATGGACGCCACCTGGCTCCGCCGAGCGCGCACTCTGGGCTCCGAACCACTGCACACTCAAGCAGTGCAGGGCGCCGATTGGCAAGAGCCACGTTGCCGTTTGGGAGTTTGGGTTGGATAGTCCCTGCCGATGACCGGCTTACCTTCCCTTCTCATCAGCGCGCACGTGATTGGCGACTTGCTCTGGATCGGCTCGATTTGCGCGACCGCACTGATCCTCGGGGACGCGGACAGCGATCCAAAGGAGCGTGGTCGCATCGCCTACCGCGTCTATCAGCGCCTCGCGAACCCAGGCTTCGTCCTGGCATTCGTGGCCGGTCTGACGCAGCTGGTCATGAAGACGGAATACTACTTCGTCACCACCAAGTTCATGCACGCGAAGCTCCTCTTCGCCCTGATCGTGATCGGCCTGCACCACGTGATTGGCGCGCGAGCCAAGAAGATGGCCCAGGGGAAAGTCAGCGAACCCGGCCCCGCCCCGGCGATGGGCTGGGGCGTGCTGGTCCTCGCCGCCGTGACCGCCGTGGTCGCGGTGCTGAAGCCGTTCTGAGGCTCGCTCCTGCCGAGGGCCCCCCGATCGCTAAAGCCGTGAGCCTCGCTTGACCCTGCCTGGCGTGGGGTCGTAGCATTTCGAGCGTTCCCTGATTCCCTTGCCCGAGCGCAAGGATCACCCCGCTCGCCGCCAAGCCGGCGCGAGTTCAGCACACACGATCGCGCGCAACCCTCCAGGAGCGCGACGAGGAGCAACCCAGAGGCCGTGGCCCTCGACCGCGAGAAGACTCTCCAGACTGCCCAGAAGTACGTCGACAAGAAGAAGTACGACCGGGCTATCGAGGAGTATCAGAAGATCGTTCAAGCCGATCCCAACGACGCGCGCACGTTGCTCAAGATCGGCGACTTGCAGGCCCGCATGCAAGCCTATGCGGAAGCCATCGCGACGTACGATCGGGTTGGGCAGTACTACTCCCAGCAGGGCTTCGCGCTGAAGGCGATCGCGGTCTACAAGCAGATCCGTGAGCTGGTGCAGAAGCACGTACCGCAGCTTGCCGATCGCTACGGGCACATCGTCCCCAAGCTCGCGGAGATCTACACCCAGCTCGGGCTGACCAGCGATGCGCTCGCCGCCTACGACGAGGTCGCGACGCGCCTGCAGCGAGGAGGCCGCGATCGCGATGCGATCGAGGTCTTCCGCAAGATGGTCAACCTCGACCAGACGAATCCGCTACCACACCTGCGGCTCGCCGAGGCTTGCTGTCGCGTCCAGTCGCTGGATGAAGCCATCGACTCGTTCTGGACCGCCTCGCAGCTCTTGCTCGAGTTGCGACGTCGCGACGACGCGCTGAAGGTCGTCGAGCGTATCCTCCATTTCCGCCCGGAAACCAAGTACGCACTGGTGGCCGCCGAGCTGTACATCGAACGCGGCGGACCGAACGACGGCTTGCAGGCACTGGCGAAGCTCCAGGCGGCCTTCCAGAAGGAGCCGCGCAACCTCGACATCCTCTCGCTGCTGGCTCGCGCGTTCACCTTGATCGGGCAGGGACCGAAGGCGATCGAGGTCTACAAGGAGATGGCGCGCATCGCGCGCGACCAGAACAACACTCAGCTGTTTCGAGAGCTCGTCGACCACCTGATGAGCGTCGCCCCCGACGACGAGGCCGTGACGGCCTTGGCGCGTCTGGGCCAGCCTCAACCCGAGACCCAAGCCGGCCCTGTCTCGGTCGAGAGCGTCTCCGACGCCGAGGTCGAGTCGGTGCCAGAATACAGCGTCCCGCCGCAGCAGCAGGCGGAGTACGCTCGGCAGTATCAGCGACAGCCCCAGTACAGCGCCCCGGACGTCGTCGTGGTCGACGAGTCCCTGGAAGCAGTCGAGGAGCTCATCGATCCCGACTCCGTCGACGCCCGGGGACACGTCCGCAAGGCCCTGGTCGACGCCGAGAGCTTCCGCAAGCTACGGCTCTACTCCAAGGCACTCGAGACGCTGCGTATCGCTCTCGAGATAGATCCGCGAGGAATCGCGATACGCGAGAAGCTGCGAGACATTCTCTGGGAGTCAGGGGACCGCGACTCCAGCATCGGCGAGATGATCACCATCGCCGCGATCCATCAGGACGAGGGGCGCCTCGAGCTGGCCGAAGCGCAGCTCTACGCGGTGCTCGAAGCAGAGCCGGAGCACGTGGTAGCCAACCAGATGCTGGCCGACCTCGGAGCTCCAGGCTACGAGGACGGCGGCTACGCGGGCTATCAGGAGCAAGAGCAGCCCACCGGCCACTATCCCGATCAGGGGTATGCCGAGCAAGGCTACGCCGAGCAGCAGTACGCAGAGACCTACGATCAGCAGCACGCCGGCCAGTACGAGCAGGGCTACGGTGAGCAGCAGCAGTACGCTGCGGAAACGAACGCCCAGGGGGAGTACTACGAGCAGGCCGAGTACCAGTACGAGCAGGCCGAGTACCAGTACGAGCAGCAGCCCGGCTATCCGGTTCAGGGGTACGAGGCCCAGGAAGCCTACGACCCCAACGAACCGCTACCGTCCTACGACCTGGAAGAGGTTGGCGCCTCGGAGGCGCTGGCGAACGACCGGCCCCTCGTTGCTCCGGTGGGCTTCGAGGCAGTGGACGATCCCTTCTCCGACGCTCCGTTGCCCAGCTTCCCGCTCACCGCGGAGGAGGAAGACGACGACCTGATGGCGGGGCTCGCGCCCGGAAGCTCCGACTACGCCGCGAGCGGCGACTACGCGAACGTCGACTACACGCACCGCGACCAGGGTCCGGGGGGCTTCGACGCGGGAGCCACGTTCGTCGATCTCGACGCTCAGCTGTCGCAGGTTGATTCCGTACGGCAGCTCGATGACATCGACGAACTCAGCGACGACGACCTGGAGACCGCGAATCCTCCAGACGTGGAGCTGGCGCCGATCAGCGCAGCAGCCGACTCGGGTCAGAGCGAGTTGATCGAGGAGGTGCTGGACGAAGCGGAGTTCTTCGCCGCACGCGGACTGTGGGAGGACGCCAAGGCGATCGTCGAAGACCAGCTGCGACGTGTTCCAGGGCATCCCCTGCTGCTGGAGCGGCTACGCGAGATCGAGCTGTCGATCGAGGCCCAGACCGACACCGAGAGCGGCGCCCGGGAACGCGCCCCGTTGTCGGAGTCACCGGAGGACAACTCCTTCGACATCGCCGCCAGCCTGGGGGCGCTCGATGAGCTGGAGGAGGCTGCTCCCGCGGAGAGTCGCGCGTTCAGTCACAACGACGACGTCGATGTCGACCAGGTGTTCGCCAAGTTCAAGGAGGGCGTACGGGCTCAGGTCAGCGATCAAGACAGCGCCACCCACTACGATCTGGGCGTCGCCTACAAGGAGATGGGTCTGCTGGCCGATGCGATCGGCGAGTTCGAGCTCGCGTCCAGGGATTCCGTAAGGGAATGCATGTGCTACGCGATGATCGGCATGATCCACCTGGAGCAAGGCGATCTCGACCGTGCGGCCGAAGCCTATGTTCGTGGCTTGGCAGCGCAGAACAAGACCGTCGAGCAGGAGATGAGCCTGTATTACGACCTGGGAAACGTCTACGAAATGAAGGGCAGCGCGGCGGAGGCGGTCTACTACTTCGAGAAGATTGCACGACGTGATCCTGGTTACCGCGATGTGAAGGAACGCATCGAAGCCTTGCGGCCTCAGCAGCCTGCCCGTGCTACGGCTGCTCGTGCGGTGAACGACGATGACGAGTTCGACCGCGTGTTCGATGACCTGTTCGAAAGTAAGTGAACGATGCGAGCTTGGACTCTTCTGCTTCTCCCCTCTGCACTGATCATCAACGCCTGCGCGACTGGAGAGCAACCTGGCGGCGGCGTACTCGGCCAGGGAGGAAGCGGGGCTGGCGGCTCGGGCGCCCAGGGTGGGACTGACCAGGGCGGCTCGGGCGCCCAGGGT
>JAGQIY010001050.1 GCA_020430865.1 Myxococcales bacterium | reverse complement strand
TCTCCATGCGCAGGCCACGAAATACTATGAGGTGCTGTACGACGCGCGCGACGTGCGGAAGGCGATCGAGAGCGCGAACTACTAGAGCGTCCTCTCCCCCAAACCCAGCACCAAACGCGAGCACGCGGGGCGCGACGCGGAGGCGCCCTTCCCGATTGCGAGCAGTCCGTCCCGCGTCGCAAGGCGCTCAGCGTGGTACCCCTCGGCCATCACAGGATCGACTCATACGGTTCATCTCTTCGCTGGCATCGCGGCCGTCGCGCAACTTGCGCTGACGGCGTGCGGAGGTGCGCCTCCAACGCAGCCTGCGGCGCCGCCCAAGGTGCAAGAACCAGTCGTGGCCGTTCAGCGTGCGGCGGAGGAGCCCAGCGCGGTGTTCGAGGCGGGGCGCCTCGAGAAGCTCGAGGCGGCGCTCCCGGAGCTGGACCGGCACTTTGCCGCGGTTCACCGGGGAAGTGAGGCGCCGGGCATGGCGTTCGCGCTGGTGGTCGACGACGCGACGCTGTTTTCGCGCGGATATGGGAAGACAAGCCTGGACGGCGGGCGCCCGGTGACGGCTGAGACGGTGTTCCGCGTGGGTTCGGTGACGAAGCCCCTCACGGCGCTGGGCGTGCTGGTGCTGGTGGGTCGCGGCGTGGTGGAGCTCGACGCCCCCGCCGCGAACTACCTGCCGGAGCTGAGCGGCGTCGTCTACCCGAGCAAAGACAGCGCGGCGCTCACCCTGCGCCACTTGCTGACGCACACCTCGGGCTTGCCATCGAGCGTCGCGTTGCCGGCGACGCCGAGCGAGCGAGACATCTTGAGCGCGCTCTCGGGGCTGCGCCTCCAAGGGGAGCCCGGCGCGCTCCCGCCGACCTATTCCAACTTTGCGTACGCGGTAGTTGGGGCGCTGATCGCGCGAGTCGCGCAGACGCCTTACGAAGCGTTCATGAACCGAGAGGTGTTGAAGCCCCTGGGAATGGGCGCGTCGTTCTGGTCTCAGAGCGCGGTTCCCCCGCAAGCCCTCGCGAGCGCGTATCGTTTCGACGGCGAAGACCGCCCAACCTTGGTCACGGAGCACTGGCGCCTTGGGGCCCTGGGGCCGAGCGGCGGCCTGTACAGCAACTTGAACGATCTGGCTCGCTGGACCCGCTTCGAGCTCGCTGCCCACGCTTCGGCTCGCGCAGGGCAAACGACGCGAGCGAATCCAGCGGTGCCAAGCTCCCTCGTGCGCGCCGCTCACCGCCCTTCCGCCTTCTTCGACACGCGCATTGTCGATCGTGGCAATGGCGGCAATAGCGATCTTGGCAACATCGATAAAGGAGTGTTCGCCAGCTCTTCGGCACTCGGTTGGTGGGTGCATCGCGACTGCGACTTCGACGACATCGTGATCAAGGACGGCGCGATGATGGGCTACAGCGCCAGCGTCCTCATGTTGCCGGAGCGAGGCGTCGCGCTGATCGGCCTCACGAACTCCCGGCGCTCCCTGAACGACGCGCTCAAGCAGGCCGCGCGTCTCCTGCTGAGTAGCGGCGGGCTCAGTCCCCGGCGCCCGCGTCCGTCGCCGAAGCTCGATGAGCGCGCCCGCGCCGTGACCGCGCTCTTCACCGAGTTCAGCCGAGGGCGCTTCGACGAGCTGTTCAACCAGGAGTTCCGCGATCAAGTCACGGAAGCGGATTTTCGAGAGTGGATGTCCTGGCAACAATCGACCCTCGGCAGCTGCCGCTTCGAGGGCTTCAGCGACGTCCGGAGCCCAAGCGACGCGAGCTGGATCGCGCGCTGCGATCAGGGCCTCCGCAAGTACTCCATGCGCCTCACGTCGGACGAACGCTTCGATCAGGTCTCTTCCGTGGCGATCCTCACCCCCAAAGAAAGCCTGCTCAGTACCGTACGGAAAGCTTTGGCAGGCGAAGCATGTCCCCCGTCGGAGCCCGTGTGTGAAGCCGTGCTCTCGGGGGTGAGGGCCCGCCAGCTGACTCTGCCGTGCAACGTCGGCCCCTTGATCGACGGCAACGGTCGCGACGTCAGCGCCTTCGAGCTGACCTGCGGCCAGCAAGCGCTCCGGCTCTGGCTACGCACGGAAGCAGACCGCTTGAAGTCCGCGACCATCAACGACGTGCACGCCGCGACCCGCTGCGTGAAGTAGCGCCCAGCTAGGCCGTCTCTAGAGCGCGAACGCGCCGTACGCCGCGCAGGGGCTGCTCGCGGCCCGCTGGAGATCGCCGCTCTCCGGCGCGAGGAGCAGCGGGTCGGCTTCCTGCGAGTCGGTGTCGCAGCGCCCTTGTCACCCCAGCTGCCAGAGGCTGCGAAGAGCGCGAAGGCCGTGTTGCCGGCGGTGTTCAGGTAGCAGTTCTGCGCGAAGGTCAGCGCCGGCAGCGTCTTGTCGTACAGCGCATCATTTCCGTACGGACTGATCAAGACGGTCGTGCGCTCCTGGCTCGGCTGCGCCAGATCGTGCACCACGATGTTGCGCCGGAACACGAACTGCGCAGCATCGTCGAAGTCGTTGTTAGAGCACAGAGTCTGTCGTAACGCTGACTCTACGCTTTCTCGTAAGCCTTCAGCGCCTGCTGCACCGTCTCCCAGTCCTGGCGAAGCTCGTCGAGCGT
>JAGQIY010001049.1 GCA_020430865.1 Myxococcales bacterium | reverse complement strand
TCGAGTTCATGGGCATCCGCTGGCCGAGCGAACAGACGCCGCAGCCCGACGAGTCTTGGCGCCTGCTCCAGGCTACCGTGCCGCTCGTGCAGGCTTGGCGCGACTACATGCACGACGAGCGGAGCCTCGCGCCGAACACGCTCAACCGACGTGTGTCATCGCTCTCAGGCTTCTTCAGGTTCCTGCGCGAGGCCGCGGCCGAGATGCGCCTTCCCATCACCGTGCCGAACCCGGCCCACTCGCAGTTCATCGGGCGCGAGGTTCAGGCCCCGGTCTCTCCCACCGAGGCCCTCTCGGCCGCCAGGGCCCGCCAGCTCATGGCGCTCCCCGAGGGCGAAACGGTGCTCGCCTACCGGGACCGCGCACTGCTCCGGTTCTACCTCTACACCGGCGTGCGCATCGCCACCGGCTGCCGTCTGCACGTCGCCGACTTCATCGACGACGACGAGGACCCGAAGGTTCGCATCCAGGAGAAGGGACGCGGCAAGAGCAAGCGCGTCGTTGGCATCAACCTCATCGCGGCCGACGCATTGCGCCAGTACATCGAGCACGCAGCGCTCACGAGCGGACCTCTGTTCCGTCCGCGTCTCAATCCGCGCAGCGAGAAGCTCGCCGAACGCGCCATGGACGTGTCCACCATGTACCGGCTCCTTCAGAGCTACCTCACGCAGCTCCCCCGCGCGATGAAGGAGCACGAACTCCAGGACGGCACGACGGAGCTTCGCTGTCTCTACTCGCCTCACTCCATTCGCGCGACCACAGCAACGCTCCTACTCGACCAGGGAGAGGACATCCGCGACGTGCAGAAGCTCCTTGGCCACAAGCACGTCACCGTGACTCAGGTCTACGACAAGCGCAGGAGAGGGACGAAGGACAGCGCTTCCCATCGCCTGTCGCTCTGAGTGCAATGAACATGGCCTGCCCCACGTACAGTGCAGCCCCACCCACTAAGGCCCTCAAGGAGCTCGCATGAGGATTCTGAACAACACGGGGACAGACCGTGTCCTCGACCTTGTGCGTCCCGAGCTCGCGCAGGCTTCGAGACTCGACCTGGTGACGCCAGCGTGGTCGCTGTTCGCATTCGCCGAACTCCTCGAGGAGCTGAAGCGGCTCAAGGGTGTTCGCGTCGTGCTTCCAGCACAGGGTCATGAGCTGGAGCTGCTCGGGGGCGCGGCAGACCGCGCCGCGCGCAACCGTCTGCAAAGCCGCTGGCTTGCCGGGCGCTGCGCCTCCTGGCTTCGCGACAAGGCCGAGCTCCGCTGCGCCCACGGCCCCATTCCACAAGGCACGGCCGTGATACGCGACGGCTCCGAGGTACCCACTCAGGTTGTCCTCGGGTCCTTCGCGTTCAGCACGCAGGGGCTCGGCATCACCCCCGGGAACCCAATCAGCCTCATCCAGGCTTCGGAAGGAGCCGACGAGAGCGCCGTCCTCTCCGGCTGGTTCGACGCCCTCTGGTCTAGCCTCCCCTCGGACAACGCCGCCAGCCCCGCCGTGCTCGACGCTCTGGACGCCATCGCGTCGCGTCGCGCACCGCGAGAAATCTACGCGCTGATCCTCCACCACCTCTTCGGCACTCGTGGTGACGAGCTCGACGAAGAGCGCGTCGTCAAGTCCGCGACGGGCATCCGCCGCACCGTCGTCTGGCAGAAGCTCTACAAGTTCCAACGGGACGGCGTAGTTGGAGCCATCGACAAGCTGAACCGTTTCGGTGGCTGCATCATCGCGGACAGCGTCGGCCTCGGGAAGACCTTCGAGGCCCTCGCCATCATCAAGTACCACGAGCTTCGCAACGACCGGGTCCTTGTCCTCTGTCCCAAGCGCTTGCGCGACAACTGGACGCTCTACGCCGCCAACGACCGGCGGAACATCCTCGCCGCCGACCGCTTCAACTACGACGTCCTGAACCACACGGACCTATCCCGCGATGGCGGGCTCTCCGGCGACATCGACCTCGCGCATGTCAACTGGGGCAATTACGACCTCGTCGTCATCGACGAGTCTCACAACTTCCGCAATAAGCGCGCGCCACGCCAGGGGGGCGAGACCCGTTACGACCGCCTGATGCGTCGCATTGTGCGCGAGGGCGTGAAGACTCGCGTGCTGATGCTCTCAGCCACGCCCGTCAACAACCGCCTCGCGGACCTGCGCAACCAGATTGCCTTCGCGACCGAGGGTGAGGACACGGCCCTCGAGGATGCTGGGGTCGCGAGCATCGCGGCCACCACGCGCCTCGCTCAGAAGCAGTTCAACCGCTGGCTCGAGCTTCCGGACGAGACGCGCACTCCCAACC
>JAGQIY010001048.1 GCA_020430865.1 Myxococcales bacterium | reverse complement strand
CAAGGGCCAGCCTCGTGTGGGTAGGGTCGTCGACGAGCTCATCCTGCCCGAGACCGTCACGCGGAGTACCGCGGCCACCGTGGGCGTGCTGGTCAAACGCAAGCTCGGCGTCCAGCTCATCGTCGGCCCCGACGGGGAGGTCACCCAGCACGGCGACCTCGCGCACGCTCGACTTGCCCATGCCGGCGGGCACAACGGACCGTCGGTGGGCATCGAGGTCGTGAACCCGTACTACCCGAAGTACACCAGTCCGAAACTCCCTTGGCAGCGCATCATCGACGCGTCCTGGGCTCACCAGAAGCGCTACGTCGTACCGACGCCCGAACAGGCCGAGGCGACGACGGAGCTGGTACGGCTGCTGACGGCCGGCAACATCGCGGGCCTCGCCATTCCCCGCACGTGGCGCGGGCTCACGGGCACCCGTCTTTCGATGAACCGTCTCGCGGATGGCGACGTTCGCAAGCCTGGCATCTATGCGCACACGTACTTCCACCACGCCGATGGCGCCTGGCTCGTGCTGTACGCCTGGCTGCGCATCGAAGGCGGGCTCACGCCATGCGATGCGTACGAGGAGGCGGTCCGTCGCGCGACCGGGACTCGGCGCTACGTGGATCTCGCCGACCTCATGAGCGACGCCGTCGCGTAGGAGTCGCCATGGAAGGGTTCTCGTCCATCGCTCAGATGCTGCAGGCAACCGGTCCCTATGGATTGGTCGCAATCCTCGGCTGGGCATTCTGGCGCGTGAACGAGAAGAAGGACCGCGAACTCAAGGTGCTCGGCGAGAAGGTGGTGGCGATGGCCGAGGCGCAGACCGCCGCGATCATCAAGGTCGAAGCCGCCCTCGTCGCCCTGCGCGATGCCATCGAGGACCTGCGCGAACGATGACCGCATGTGGGGCGATGACATCGCGCCACCACATCACCGATGCAGGTTCCGCTCCACATCAGACCGGCACATTCGCCCGAGTTCTCGGCCAGTTCCCGCGGCCAGATCGAGGTCGATTCCTGCGCCGAATCGCCTTGAGCTGTTCGGAAAGCGACGCCTGTATGTCCTTGCGATCGGCACACACCCCCGACGCGAAGGAGAACGGCAGATGAAAGTACGCGACCTGATCGAGATCCTCGAGGACCAGGACCCCGAGGCCGAGGTCCTCATCATGAGCCAGGAAAACTGGCCTTTCGAGAACGCCATCGCCGGCGTCGCGATGCGCGAGGACTTCGTCGACGAGGACGAGGACGAGGACGAAGAAGCTGACGCCGAACGCCGGTACGAAAAGGGCACCGCCCCGAACGACGTGTTCATCGTCGAAGGTCAGCAGCTTCGCTACGGGTCGAAGGCCGCCTGGAACGCGGCAACACGGTGAGGGAGACGGGCATGAAGAAGACCATCGGCACCGTCACCACCTACCACGGCAACGAGCACCGCTATCTGCGAGGCCACCAGGTCCGCATCGTCGCGGTGATCAAGAACGCGGCCCGACCCGACTACGACCCCGACGCGGAGGACGGCTACATCACCGACGAAGAGGATCTCGTCCGGCTCGGCGGCGTCACGGCCGGGGACCGCGTCGAGGTCCAGCCCTGGATCGAGAAGGAGGAGCGCTTCAGCTTCGTCTCCAGCGATCCCCGGGCCGTCGACCTCGCGTGCTTCTCCGATCTCGAACCGCTCGGAGGTGCCGCATGAGGCACGCCGACGATGGGCAACCGACGTCGCCGTACCAGGCGATGGAGCGCGAGCTGCCGGAGGAGCACCCGATCGACGCCACGGTCGAGCGCCGGGTTCCCCAGCGCAAGCTCCGTTGCCGCATGCGGGACGCGGGCGAGCGCCTCATGCAGGGGCTCGGCGAACGGCGGGGCCTCTGGATGCGGCTCGAGGAACTCCTCGGCCTCTACCACTCGCGACGCGAGGAGACCTACTTCAACCTCGGCTACGACCACGGCGTCGCCGCGGGTCGCATCGAAGGCCTGCGCGCCCTCGATGATCAGACCTCGCCCGATGCCCGCTCGCTCGCCGATCAGCTTCGCGAGCTCGCCCTCCAGGCCGACGTCAGCCGCACCGAGAAGGTCGCGGCGCTGCTCGAAGCCGCCTGGGCGCTCGCGCTCGATCTCTCCCCCAACCGCACCAACCACAACCGGAGGACCCGATGAACAAGAACAACAAGAAGAGCATGAAGGCCATGGAGGAGCTTCGCCTACCCGAGCTGCAGGCGCGGTTCCACGAAGTCGTGGGTGAACCCACTCGCTTGCCGAACAAGAAGTTCCTGCTCAGGCGCATCGCCGAAGCGCTCGAAGCCCAGGAGCAAGAGACCGTCGCAGAGACGCACATGCAGCCCACCGAACCGGAACCGACGTCCACGCCGGACGCCAACGATGCGCCGGTCGCTGACGGCAGCGAGAAGAAGCTCAGCAAGCTCTCGGTCGAGGAGCTGCAGGCGCTCTACACCGAGGTCGTCGGTCGCGACACCGGCTCGAGCGATCGCCGCTACCTCATCTGGAAGATTCGCGAGGCTCGGAAGGGTCGCATCCCCGTCGGCCCGGTCCGTCGCCGCCACGCCGAAGGCGAGGCCCCCGACATGAAGGTGCT
>JAGQIY010000108.1 GCA_020430865.1 Myxococcales bacterium | reverse complement strand
CGTCGCGACGCTGCGCTTCGACCGTCAGGCGAAGGCCCTCGGCGAGTTCCTGCGCTCGCGGCATGTCCCGGTACCGATCCGACTTCTGAGCTAGCCGGAAACGGCATATCCTCGGCCCATGGGGATACTGGGGACACGCTGGGAGGGCGAGTACCGCGGACACGCGGTGGTCGTCGATCGAAACGAGTGGACCAAGGGCTTCAAGGTCCTGTGGGACGGCGAGGAGATCGCTCGTCGCACGTGGTCATTGGTGGGTCTCGGAGAGCTCCGCGCGTCGGTCGAGCTCGAAGGTCAGCCCCAGGAAGTCCACGTCGCGCTGGAGTGGGACGGAGTCGGCAACCTCGACGGCAGCTGCGAGGTCAGCGTCGCGGGCGAACCGATCACGCTCAAGCAAGTGAAGTAGCGCCAGGGCCCCCAGCATTGACGCTCGCCCCCGACCCGACGAGGCTACGCTAGCCGTGGTCGAGGGCTCTGATATCCAGTCCGCAGCCGTCGCGCTGCCATGCGAGGAGCTGACGCCGAGCCTGGAGTTCTTCGAGTCGCTGGGCTTTCGACTGGAGATGATCGCGCCCGCCGACGATCCGAGCGTGGCGCTGCTCTCGGGGTATGGCGTGCGGCTGAGGCTGGAGCGCGGCGGCCAGGGCGATCCCGGAGTCTTGCGTCTGGAGACTCATGATCCGGCGCAGGCGCGCGAGCTGCAGGCGCCCAACGGTACCCAGGTGCTGATCCGTGGGGGAACGCAGCTCAGCGTGCCGCCGCTCGAGCCAGCGTTCGCGTTGAGCCGCATCGCCGACGCGCAGTGGGTCGAGGGACGCGCTGGCATGCGCTACCGCGATCTGATGCCGGAGCGCCAAGGCGGGCGCTACATCGCCTCTCACATCCAGATCACCGATGGTGGCCGGGTGGCGGACTACGTGCACCACCACCAGATCCACTTCCAGCTGATCTACGTGCAGCGCGGCTGGGTGGAGGTCGTCTACGAGTCCCATGGCGAGCCCATCCTGATGCAGCAAGGCGACTGCGTCTTGCAGCCACCACACATTCGCCACCGCGTGCTCTCGTCGTCTTCAGGCCTCGAAGTCGTGGAGGTGGCATGCCCCGCCGCGCACCCCACGTTTCGTGACCACGAGCTGAGCCTGCCCACGGCTGCCTACGACCGCGAGTTTTCCGGGCAGCGCTTCATTCACCACATCGCACGCGAGGCCAGCTGGAAGTCGTCGGAGCTGGGCGAAGCCCGGGACACCGGGCTCGGCGTCGCAAGCGCCGGCCTGGTCGATGTGCGCGCCTTGCGCCGTATCCCCGCGGATTATGTCCAGAGCCACGCGGGCGAGCTGTGCCTGTACTTCGTCTCCGCAGGCAGCAGCGACTTCTTCTGCGAGGGGCGTGAGCGGGCGAGGCTTGGCGCCGGGGACGCCGTCGCCGTGCCCGGCGGGGTGCCTCACGCCTGGAGCGCTCCGAGCAGCGATTTCGAGCTCTTGCGTATCGCGTCTCCGGCTTCCCTCGAGGTGCGCCCTCACCCCCGGAAGGAGCTGACGTGAACTTTTCCTGGGCTTTCCTGGTGCTCGATGAGCATCCCTATGGACGAGCGATGCTCGAGGAGCTGCTCATTGGAGGTTTCCGCCCGGCTCTATGTGTCG
Organism: Myxococcales bacterium; assembly: GCA_020430865.1. The sequence goes on along the minus strand of JAGQIY010000108.1, from coordinate 25,535 downwards.
TGGAGAAGTCGCGGGTGGCGGACGTGGAGCGCGACAAGTTCCTGGTGCGCATGGCAGGCTTCCCCATCGCGCCCACGTTCGCGTCCCTCAGCGCCGGGATCCCGTGCGAGGTCGTCGAGAGCCACAACGACGCACGCTGCGCCGAGCTCCTCCAGCGACTGTCGCCGGATCTGATCGTGCTTGGCGGCACCCGGATCTTGAAGCCCCACGTCTTCGCTCCCGCGCGCCAGGGCGCGCTCAACTCGCATCCAGGGCTCCTGCCCGAGGTTCGGGGCTCGGCTTCCGTGGCCTGGGCCATCGAGCGCGACGAGCGCGTCGGCTGCACCTGTCACTTCATCGAGGCGGGCATCGACACCGGGCCCATCGTCGGGCGTCGGGAGATCCCCGTGCATCGCGGAGACAGCTACGAGAAGCTGTGCCACGCGACGGTCACGCTCTCCGCAAAGCTGATGCGTGAAGCGCTGGAAGCTTTCCGCGACGGGAGCCTGCGCGCGACCCCCCAGGGACAAGGCGCCCCGGCGCACAAGAACATGCCCGACGACCAGGTCGCGCGGGTGAAGCAGAAACTCGCAGCAGGGCGCTACGCCCACTTCGTGGACTAGCAGGGCACTAGCGCAGCTCGCCCTGTACCCAGCGCACGATGGGCGAGTGACCTGATTTCCTCAGAGATTTTCCGGCGCGCACTCGAGGACGCACGGGGCGGACACTCGGATCGAGCTTCGGGAACGCCAGCGTCAGCTCCAGCTCTCCGTCCCCGCGCCTCACCCGCACCTTGAAGCGTTGCCCGCTGGTGGTGTTGCGCAGCGCCCAGGGAACCTGACGCATGCCGCGGATCGGCTCTCCAGCGACCTCCAGCACGCTGTCTCCAGGCGCGAACCTGGAGCCTTCGGCGACTCGCTCCACGAGGGTGTCGTTCACGTTGAAGCCGGTGATCTTCAGCACCTCGAGCGCCAGATCGCGCAGCTCGAGGCCCCGATAGGTCGAGGTCCGAGGCTCGATCTGGTCCCGCCGATAGCACTCGCCGAGGGGAAACGCCTCTGGCTGGGCGAGCAGCTCGTCGAGGCGCGCCGGCAGCTCGGCGTACCGCGCCAGTGCCGCACGGAATTCGCTCTCGCTGGCCCCCGGCTCGGGAGATTTCTGGCGCGCGGCGGCGTACACTGACTCGAGGCTCGCCCCGGCGCGCGTCAGGTCGACGTCGAGACAGTACGCGAGCATCGCGCCGCCCGCGTACGCGGCGTTGCCACTCAGCTCGGCGAGCGGCTTGCCTTGGCTCTCCATGGCGTGCACGTCGTACTCGTCCCCGAGCCAATCCAGCACCTCGGTCTCGCTGATCGCTGCCTCTCGAGCCTCGAGCGCGGCCAGCGCCTTCAGCTCGAAGTAGCGTGTGAAGCCCTCGGAGAGCCAGACGGTGTCCGAGCGTGACCACTGATGCAGGAGCTCGTGCACGGTGATGCGCCCCAGCGGCGAGCTGGGCTGCCGAGGAACCTCTGGCCCGATCAGACTCGTGTCATAGCCCACGACGCCGCCGCCTCGGGTCCCGCGCGTGTGAAACGCCATGAGTCGCGGACGCGCGCTCAGCTCGCCAAGCTGATCCGCTGCGAACCCAGCCGTGTCCCGCACCAGCGCCTCGAGACCGAAGAAGCTGCTCACGTCACCCGTCGTCAGCTGGAACGTCGTCCCCGCCGCACCCAGCGCCTTCTGGCGCACCGGTCCGAGGACATAGAACGCGTCACGCAGATCGCGATTGTTCATCACGCGCCCGTCGCCGGGCAGCGCGCCGAACGCATCCACGACCTCATCATGCGGAAACGTGAGGCGCATGCGTACGTCGAGCAGCTTGCCGTCGGCCTTCAGCGTCGGAATGAAGGCGCGACCAGCGAGGAACCAGCCCACCGAGGTGCGAAAGGGCACCTCGTCGACCCCCTGTCTGGGGCCGGCAGCCTCGTGGGTGAGGTCCACCGTGTATCCGACGTCGAGCGCCGGATCCGTCGCGGTATCGCCCGGCTCGAGCCGATACTGCCCGGTGTACTCGCCGCCTCCGGCGGGCTTCACGAAGCTCGCGAAGCCATCACCTTCACGAAACGGCTCGCCCATGAACGGCAGCTCGAGGAGCTTGGTTCCCGGCGGCAAGATTTCACGAGGCACCGTGACCTGCACCGCGAGTCGAGCGGGTTCTCCGTCGAGCAGCGCGACCTCCAGCGACACCGCCGGAGGCGGCCTCGCCGGTTCAGGAGCCGCAGAGGCGGAGATCGCGGGCGGCAGCGGCGGAGGCGGCCTGTCCACCGCCGGACTGCACGCCAACCCCAGGGTCAGGCCCCAGACGGCGACTCCTCGGCTCAGCGCGGTCTCACTTCTCATGCTCTCTCCCCCAAGCACGCGTCACCGCGGCCTCGCCGCCTCTGCACAGCGCCTGTACGACGTCAGCCTATCACGAGCGTCAGTGGCGCCAGCCCCGGCTTTCCTTCAAGGTGAACACGCCTTGCTCTCGCTCGAACACTTTCGCCACGCGTCCCGGAACGTACCGCGTCTGATGGCAGCGCTCAGCGCGCTACCTCTGATCGCTTGCTCCGGCTACGACTTCTGGACCCACGGACGGTACGCAGCGCCGAAGTCTGGCTTCACCATGGAGGTGGCGGGCGACGGCCACGTGGACTTCGGCGAAGACACGACCAGCACCTATCACGGGTTCGTCCAGATCTGTCCGACGACGCCCAGTGGCGGTCGAGTCAGCTTGATGTTTCCGGGAGGTACGGCGAAGCCGAGCTGGACCGTCTCCGCCTTGAAGTCGAGCGGCGGCGACTGGACCCGCGCCGAGCTGGAGCGCCAGCTCCGAGCCGCTGGCTACCTCTCCCTGGATCCCGCCGAGCTGGACGAGGCGGTCGGCGTGGCGGGCGGCGCACTTGCAGGCCCCAAGGGCATTACCCTGCCCGGACAGAGCCACCACCTGAAGGTGCTGAGCGCTCGCTTCGACCGCACGCTGCCGACTGCTCCGGTCGCGCCGGCAGCTTGTCCGAGAGGTGGAACGTCGCCGTGAAGCTGGCCTCCAGAGTCGAGCTATGTTCCGCCTCGAAGGTGCCCTGGCTCGCTCGAGTCACTCGAAGGCGTAGCCCAGGTGGATCGCTGGAAACACGGTGATCGGCTGCGCCTCGAGGGTCTCGCCGCCGAGGGTCACGTCCTCGCTCCCGAAGCCGTAGCTCACGCCGATCCAAGGCTTGACATAGAATCCGTGAAAGATGTCGATGCGATAGCCGACATGCACACCAACGCTGACGCTGTCGTCCGTGGTGGCCAGATCGCTCCCCTTGCGCTGGGCGAGCATGCGGATGTGCCCGGCGTCCATGCCGACGAAGCCACCGGCGTGATTTTCCCCAAAGAAATACTGCAGCTTGGCTCCGTAGCCGTGGAAGGACACGGCGAAGTCCGAGTTGCCGTGCACGAACTCAGGGACCGCCAGGGCGAACGCTCCGAGGTCCAGGCGCCAGTGATGCTCATTGACGCCGACGTGCAACGAGTAGCCGTCCAGGGCGTAGGCGGTGGGGTCGATCTCGAGGTCGGCTTCCGGCCCGCTGGTCTCGGAGGCGGAAGGCGCGACGGGGCCCGGCGTCGCAGGCGCGGCGACGGCGTTGGCCGAGCAGAGCGAGAGGGCCGCAAGGAGCCCGATGCAACAGGTCTTGGTGAGGCTTTCCATGCCCAGAACATCGGTCCGACCCGGAATTCGGCGCTGACAGCCGACGCCGGAAGTGTTGACCGCTGACGTCAGGGGCCCTGCCGTGGCAGCTTCTGCAACGACGATGCAACCGGAAGTCTCGGCAGGAGTCGGCGCGCTGGTGGTGAAGTGCGCGGCCGCGCTCGGTGTGGACGCAGAGGCCCTGTGCCGCGACACTGGCTTCGATCCCGCGTTGGCCGAGGACCCCGACGCCCGCATCCCGCTGGCGCTCGAGACTCAGCTCTGGGACGAAGCCGCGCGAATCACCGGGGACGGCTGGTTCGGGCTCTCGGCGGCGAAGCGGGTGCGCCCAGGTGACTTCGACGTGCTCGACTACGCGGTGCGGACCGCGCCGACGCTCGAAGGCGCGCTTCGCCGTCTCCAGCGCTACAATCGCCTGGTTCACGACGCCGCCACCTTCGAGCTCGACTACCGCGACGAATCCGTGCGCATCGAGCACGGCCTGCCTGAGCCGCTCAGGCAGTCACGCCAGGCCGCCGAGTTCACTCTCGCATCCATCATAGTGATCGGCGGTCAGATCGCCGGGCACGGCGTGGAGGTCACGCGAGTCGAGTTCCGCCACGGGCCACCGAGCGGCGGCTCCCTCGAAGGCTATCGCGCGCTGTTCGGCGTCGCGCCAAGCTTCGACTGCCCGCGCAACGCGCTGGAGATCCCGCGCAGTGTCGTCCAGCGTCCGCTGCCAAACGCCGACCCGAAGCTCTCGAGTCTGCTCGAGCGCCACGCCGAGGCGCTCCTCGCGCAACGACCCGCTCCGACGGAGAGCACCACCGAGCAGGTGCAGCGGATCCTGACGCAGGCACTGGCCGCCGACCCGAGTGACGCGCGCCTCACTGCAGTCGCCGCTCGACTGAAGCTGAGCGAGCGCAGCCTGCAGCGACGCCTGGCAGACGAGGGCGCCCAGTTCGACGCCGTGCTGGAGAGCCTGCGCAGACAGCTCGCCGACCGTTACCTCGAGGATCCACGGATCGCGCTGAGCGAGGTCGGGTACCTCCTCGGGTACTCCGAACCGTCGGCGTTTCACCGGGCGTTCAAGCGCTGGACCGGCAAGACGCCTGCCGTCGCTCGCGCGGAGCTGCGAGTCGCAGCGCACTAGCAGGCTGCTCGTTACAGGGTGTCTTCCGGCACCCACTCAGCTCGCTTCATCTTCTTCGCGCGCAGGATCGCAGCGCGCGTCGTACGCCCTTCCACTCCCACGTTCCTCCCCGCCTGGAGCATACAACGTTCAGGGCGACCTGCCGACCGACCTGCGCGTCCAGGTCGGCGAGCACCGCTTGGACAGCATTTCCTCATGGCTATCTCCGCCCAAGAACGCGGCTTGCCTGCTGCACGCAGCGCGCCAAACGCGAGCTAGACTCGCCAGAAAATTCGGCTTCCCCAACGTATGAAGCTCTAATGGCCCGTCAGCATATCTCCCGCCTCGCGCTCGCAACCTGCGTGATCAGCTTGAGCGCGGCTTGCACGATCATCCACGAAGCCCCCGCGGGGGACAGAGGAACCACAGGAACGGGCGGGTCCAGCACGGAGGCGGGCGGAAGCGCTGCATCTCCAGTTGCAGGCAGCGGCGGAACGAGCGCCGGTTCGCCCGGAGCAGGGAGCGGTGGAGTAGACGCCGGTCCTGCGTTCGACGGCGGCGAGTCGGACACTGGCCTCCAGATGGATGGCGGGAAGGACCCCGCGAAGGGCTTCGATGATCCCGACGCCTGGAGCGTGGGCCCCCCGCCGCTGCTCGAGCTTGGCGAGGAATGCGACGCGGACAGCGACTGCGCCGGGCATCCCGCTGGAGTGGTCACGTGTACGCGCTCTGAGCAACCCGCCCCGCGGCGCTGTCGCCTCAACCGCCCCGCCGGCGAAGGCGAGCCCTGCGCCCGATCTTCCGAGAAGCAGTCGCGCGTGCTCGCCATCAAGGATACCGATCTGGAGTTCGGCGTCTGCCAGCTGACGGATCACTTGGTCTGTGTGGACTTCGAGTGCCTCGCGGTTGCGCTGCCAGGGGAGGCCTGCTCATCGGAGCTGCCGTGCCACGATCACACCATGCACTGCGACGGGACCTGCTTCCTGGACACCCCCATCGGCGCCGCTTGCGTCCAGGGGGAGGTCAACCCGTGTGAAGGCGGCGCGTACTGCGACGGCGAGCGCTGCCAGGAGAAGAAGCACGGCTTCGCCTCCTGCGAGTCTGGCGAGGAGTGCCGCTCCAAGGAGTGCAGTGACGGACGCTGCACCGTTCCGCCACTCACCCTCCACAAGGTGGTGCCGCCGGGTCAGTCGGTGCTTGGCCACTAGCCACCGCACCCCTGGATCCGAGCGCTAGCGGCGGATGGCCTTCAGGAACGCCTTTCCGCGCGGCGCCACTTCGTAGCCGACCTCGAAGCTCTGGGTCAGCCCGAGCTTCTTCAGCTTCACCACGTCCGCCTTGAAGGGCGCCGTCTCCCGCTTGACCTGCTTGGCCAGCTTCGACGCCGCGGTGCGGGGCTGCGCCTCGATCAGCTCCAGCGTCAGTCGCGTCCAGGGGCCCTTCTTGTCCATGCGTTCGAGCTTCTTCTGGATCTCGGCGACGTCTCCGGGGGTGAGGTCGTCCTCCAGGGCGAGCTGGACGCGGTCGCCATCGCCGCCGTGATGCAGCGCCACCCGGTAGATCTCGCTGTCCTCGTCGAGCTCGCCCAGCTCCTCGAGGTAATCCACAAGCGCCTGCCGCGACGCGAAGCCAGCCTGCTCGGCATCCTTCCCGGTGATGTCCTTGATCTGGACCAGCCGGATGTCATCCACCTCGAGCACGCCGATCGGATGACAACGATAGCGCCCACCCGGCTTGACCCGGGCCTTCTGCCAGCGCCGAAACGTGAGGGTGATCGAGCCGTCCGTCAGCCCGTCCCAGAACTCCTTCTTGAACAGCAGCACTGCGCGAGCCTAGCCGGTGCACCCTGGTGCGCCCAGGCTTCAGTCACCGTCGGGAAGTGCCGAACCCGCTTCGCCTTCGACCCCGATGCCTCGAGAGGGGACGAGTTCGCCTCATGTGGGGTTGCTCGAACAGGCGCGCAGCGTGAAGAGCCGTTCACCGCTTCTCGCGTTCCACACACGAACGCCAGCTGGACCTGTCGTGTGAAGAAAGCGTCCGCTGGGGTCGAATGCTGGTGAGCCCGCACCCTCGAGCGTCGTGATCACCCCTCCTCCCCGCGTCGACTTCACGACGACTGCGCCCGCCTCCTGTCGCGCGTAGACCTCGCCGTCAGGGCTCGCGGCGGCCAGTGAAAAATCCGAGGATCCGCGAGCGAGCGGGTGCACCTGAAGGCCGACGATCTCGACGCCCGGACGCCCACCGGAGTTGAAGACGACCAGGCTCTGATCCTTCATCCGTCGAATCACGCCCGCGCTCGCGTTGTCCACGCGCGGGTCGTCCGCCTTGAGCTCCCGGCTCAGCTGCGTGAACTTCGAAGTGCCCAGCGCATACAAGCCGAGGGGCTTTCCCATCCCGGGCGAGACCAGCAGGCCAGAGCCATCGCTCACCCACGCGCCTGGCTGAGCGAACCCTTCGTCTTCGAACGCTCCCTGGGTCGGCACCTGGGGCGGGACCAAACCCTTACCCTTCGCGCTCGTTGTTTCCGCCAGGCAAACCCTGAATGAGCTGCCTGCGAGCGCGACCAGGCGCTCGTCCGGGCTGAAGCTCGAGAAGCTCTGATACGGGTTCGCTTGACACAGCGGATCGTAGAACAACGTGCCGCGGCGCTTCTCGGTGTCGTAGAGGGCGATTGCTCCAGACACCCTGCCCAGCGCGATGAAGCGTCCGCTGGGTGAGAACTCACCCCCAAACCCGACCAACCCAGCGACTTCCTTGGCACCGCGCGCGTCGATCAACGAGGTCGAGCCGTCGCTCCAGCCAATCAGGAGATGCTTCGAATCGGCCCCGACCGAAAGACGCTCGACGGACGCCGCCGGATCCCTCGTCACCACGTCATGGCCCCAGTCCGGCGGACCGTTGGGGACGCTGAAGCTCATCCCCGGCATCCCGCGCGCCGGTTTCGGAGGTGGGAGCGCCCGTGGGTGCCACGTGGGACGTCTCAGCCGCTCGATCCGACCCGGCACAGCGAACTTGCCTAGCTCGTCTAGCCCCGGCAGGGACAGCAACTCCACGACCGGGGGTTGGTCCACCTCGGTGATCTCAGCGAAGGCGAACCAGCTCGAGTCCGGCGCGACCACCACCGCCATGCCGGTCAGCGGCGGTAGCGCGGTCGCACCGCGCCAGATCGTTTGACCGGTCTTGGTCTCCGAGAGCGAGAGCGAAGTCCGAGATTCACCGTCGGCTTGGATCGCCAGAAACAAGTAGCGTCCGTCGGGAGTCAGCGTCATCGACTCGAGCCCTCGTTCGCGCCCGATAGTCGCAGACCGCTTCCAGTCCGACGTGGGGTACACATCCACGCGGTCCTGGAGGACCAGCGCGGCTAGACTCCCGTCGTTCGAGAACTGGAGCTGCTTCGCACCTCCCGCCTCGCAGGCTTCTGGCGCCGCAGCTTGCGCGTTGTTACCGCGCGGTTCTTTCACGGGCTCGGGCTTCGTTGCAACCACCAGTGTCGAGTGTCTCCGTGGTGTCTTCGGGTTTGGCGTTGCACAGGCGCACGCGCTCAGCGCCACCAGGCTCACCCAGCCCAACCTGCCGAGCCCTCCACCAAGCCGCCGCGTCGCCCCCGAGCGCACCATTGACCGAGCATATCGCCTCGAGCTGACGGAGCGTGACAAGGGCGCCTGACTTTGCAGAACATGAGATGCTCTCGGCTATGGGCAACCCACTGGTGCTGTGCATTCCCGGTCCCTGGGCAGACCGCACGGCGTTCTTGCAGGCTGCGGTACGTCACCAGCCGTCGGGGCGATTCCTGTGTGTGGGTCACTTGCTCTCCGATTCCACCACCGGGGAGCGAGTCGAGCTGGACTTCCAGGGCCCCGACGCTCACATGCGGGAAGCCTTCCAGATCGCCGGGCAAGGCCACCTCGATGACACGCTCCTCGAAGCCGTCGCGGACCATCGCAGCGTCGTCTACTTGATCTTCCCCTTGGACTTCGCTGCGGAACAGCAACGCATCCAACGCTTCACCTCTCTGCTGCGCGACCTGGGCGGCATTGCCCTCAAGGTCGAGTCCAGTGGCATAGCGCACAGCTGGGAGCACTGGTTCGAGCTGCTGGGCGGCACGCGCCTCGATCAGTACTCCGCCTGCGTCACGCTGATCGGCGGCGAGCGCTACTACTACTCTTGCGGAATGCACCATTTCGGCTCACCGGACAGCGCGATCTCGCGCTCGGTGCGGGACACCGAAGCCGCGTACACCCTGAACGTCTTCAACCTCTATATCCTCGAGGAATCTCCAAAACTGGAAGACGGCCATACCTTCAGCATCGCGGCCGACGCCCCGAAGTTTCGCCTGCGCCACGTGAGCGACGAACGTCATTCCCCGGACGACCTCTTCCACAATCCCCAAGGCCTTTGGTGCCTGGATCTCTTGGCGAACTAGGGTCCTGTCTCCGTAGTTCGCTGCCCTGGTGCGCCTTTTCGAGACGAGGAAACGCTGTGTTGACTTGCTCAGCGAATCACTGCTTCGCCTCACTAGCCCGAGCGCGAACCGTTCGGGGTAGCCAACGGCGCAGAACCCAAAACGTGCTAGGACCAGGACAGTGGCCAGCGCTCCGTTCCTCACCCGGCTGACACTGCGCGAAGGGGCGGAGCTGGATCCCAGGCGCTTTCCCGGAAGCCTGCCGTTCCTACGAGACTTCGAGCTCGAGTTCGAGGCGCCCGTCACCTTCCTGGTTGGAGAGAACGGCTCTGGCAAGTCGACGGTGCTCGAGGCGATCGCGGCGCTGAGTGGTCTGCCGGTGGGCGGGGGCGGTCGCAACGAGCTGGGTTCGACCCACGCTCCGGGCTCCCAGAGTGAGCTCGCGGCCCACCTACGCGCGGGTTTCAAGCGTCGCCCTCGAGAAGGCTATTTTTTTCGTGCGGAATTTCAAGCGCACTTCGCGAGCCTGCTCGACTCGCGCGCGAGAGACCCCGACTTCGAGGCCAATGCCTACGCGCGCTACGGCGGCCGATCCCTCCACACGCGTTCTCATGGTGAAGCCTTCCTGGCGATGTTCGAAACCTGGCTCAGCCCTGGCTTGATCCTGATGGACGAGCCCGAAGCCGCGCTCTCCCCCCAGCGGCAGCTCGCGTTGCTCGGTCACATGGCGAGGCTTCTGCGCAAGGACTCGGCGCAGTTCATCATCGCCACCCACTCCCCCATCTTTCTCACCTTCCCCGGCGCGCGCCTGCTGTCCTTCGATTCGGTCCCCCTGCGCTGGATCACCGCCGCAGAGACCTCGCATTGCCAAATCACCCGCAGCGTGCTCGGCAACCCCGAACGCTTCTGGTCTCAGCTCTTGGCGCTCGAAGCGCGGAAGCAACGCTGAACACCTGGAGCGGCTCCGAGGCGCCTCTTTGCAGCTGCAAGCAGCCAGGAGTGAGCGACGCGTTCAGACCGCGCGGCAACGCAAACCCGCCGCGAGCCGCCTCGTACCCGCGGAGTCCCTAGACCCGACCATCACCGAGGGCGAAGAGGAGCAAGAGCGCGAAGCTTTTTACTTCCGCGTGGAGACGGAACGTGAGCTGACCTGGGAGCCTGAGCACGGCCGGGTGGTGCTCTTCTACGAAGACGGCTGGCACCTGATGTTCGCCCACCGCGACTAGTCATCGTCCTGCTGCTCGAGCTCCTGCTCGAACGCCGCGCCCTCGCGCTCAGCAGCTCGCCGATCGCTCTCCCGCTGCCGCCGCGCCTGCTCGACCTTCGCTTTCCGCGCGGCTTCCTCCGCTCTCTCCTTGTCGGCGACCTCCCGAATCCGCTCGAGCCAGAAGCGCTCGCCGCGTTCGTGGGCTTCGCGCTCCGTCGCGGGTTGGGCGGCGCGCTCCTTGGCGAGGTAGTTGTGAGCTCGCGCGTGAACCCGCAGAAACCGCTGCATCAGCTGCTTGGGGCGACCGGTGCAAGGTCGCGGCGCGCCTCCAAAGTAGCAGCGGATTACCCCCGGCTCCGGCGGCAAGCACCGCAGGTACTGGTGAAACAGATCGTCCGCGGCGGCCAGGCATGCGTCGGCACCGACGCACTGCTCCGGAGGGACATCGTGTGCATCGGAAGCCGCGGGACCGTTCTTCCCACCGCAAGCCGGGAGTGCGCTCAGCACGACCAGGAGCGCCGTGCACCGAAAACCTGCGCGCCTCACCCCTAGCAGGCTGCTGAAAATCTGCGTTTTCCAGCGGCCTGCGTGCTGATCCGCGCGGATTGAGCGCCCCTGCTCTCGCAAAATCCCACTAAAATGAGGGCTTCTGCGAGAGCAAGATCTGGTGGGAGTCTGCGCGGGCACGGTGGTTTTTGATTGGCAGGGTGTTTTTCAACACCCTGCTAGACCCTCCAACACATCAGGTTACCAGGAGCGTCGACGACTCCAAGGCATTTCGCGCCGAGCTGGACTCCATTTCCACGCGGTTCGCGGCTCAGTCGTCGTCGGAGCCGGGATCGATGGGCGCGGAGTCTTCCGGTGAGAGCTCCGGTGCCTTCACCTTGGAACGAAACTCGAACAGGTCTCGGCGCCGATCGAGGCGCGGGGTGACGCTGCCGCTCATGCGCGAGCGGTAGAGGTCGTTGATGTCCAGATCGGTGACCAGCAGCATCTCGACGTTGCTGTCCGCCTCGGCCTGCACGCCGTCGCGCGCGAACTCGAAGTCGCTTGGCGTGTAGACGGCGGCGCGGCCGTAGTGGATGTCCATCGCGGCGACGCTCGGCAGGTTGCCGATCACTCCCGCCGTGGCGACGTAGACCTGGTTCTCGATGGCCCGCGCCTGGGAACAGTAGCGCACACGCAGGAGCCCTTCGCGGGTGTCGGTGCAGTACGCCACGAAGATGATCTCGCCGCCTTGATCCGCGAGGTGGCGCGCCGCCTCCGGGAACTCCGAGTCGTAGCAGATCAGGATCCCGACCTTCGCCTTGGGAGTCTGAATCACGGGCAGTTCATTGCCGCCGGTGATGCCCCAGTACTTCTTCTCCGAAGGGGTGATGTGGAGCTTCGGCTGGATGACGTGCCGCCCGTTGGGGAAGAACAAGGGCGAGACATTGTAGATGACGCCATCTCGAGCGATCGGATGCGTCCCCGCCACGATGTGCACGCCGTACTCGCGCGCCATGCGCGTCATCAGCTCGAAGAACGGAGCTTCCAGCTCGGTGAGGCGCCGGATCCCTTCGAGGCTCGGTAGCTTCTTCAGGCTATCCTGGCTGAGCAGCTGCACGCTGAACAGCTCGGGGAACACAACGAAATCCGCGCGGTAATCTGCGGCGGTCTCGACGAAGTACTCCGTCTGATCGGCGAACTCCTCGAAGCTGTTGACCCGTCGCACTTGATACTGGACACAGGCGACGCGCACCTTGCGCACGTTGCCGTCCTCGCCCGGTTTGTAGTCTGGGTTCTGCCACTCGATCAGGGTCGCAGCGTTGTTGCTCAAGGGATCGCGGATGTAGTTCTTGAGGATCCCACGTACGACGAAGCCCTCGCGCAGCTGAAAGCTCAACACCAGGTCCCGACGCTTCCCCTCCTCGACGGCGGCGACGTACTCGTCGGGCGTCATCTCCTTCGACACCTCGTGGTAGCCGTGCATGCGACCTCCAGCCAGGATGCGTCGCAAGTTCAGCCGCTTGCATAGCTCGCGACGCGCGTCGTAGAGCACGCGCCCAACGCCTTGCCCGCGCTCGTCGGGGTGCACGTAGACGTCTGCACCGTACAGCGTATCTCCCTGGGGATCATGGTTGTGGAAGAACCCTCCGTCGGTGATGCCCGAGTAGGTGTGCTGGCGGTAAGGATCCGCCCCCAGGTGGACGATCAAGCTCGCCACGGCTCCGACCAGGCGTCCGTCTCGCTCCACCACCAGCTGCCCTTCCGGAAAAACGCGCAGGTGGTTCAAGAGCTGCCCTCGATTCCAGACCACGTTCTGCTCGACCATGCTCGGGAAGCACAGCTTGTTCAGGGCGATCAGTGCGTCGACATCTGATTCGCGCACGGTGCGTAGCAGCACCTCTCCGGACTTCGTCGAGTAGGTTTTCGAGTGCATGCTTCATTGATGCCAGGCATTCCGCGAGGAGGCAACGCGCCTCCCCGCCCAGCGGGGTGCTGAAAACTGCGTTTTCCAGCAGCCCGCGTCCTGATCCGCGCGGATTTGGTACGCAAGCTCGCACAAAACTCCACAAAAGTGAGGGTTTCGCGCGAGCAGGATCTGGTACGAGTCTGCGCGGGCACGGTGGTTATTGATTTGCAGGGGTGTTCTTCACCACCCTGCTCAAGTAGCCAAGCTGCCCCAGTGCCGCGGCGATCCGCACGCCACGTGCTTCTCCTCGTCGTTCCTTCCTGCCCGGTTGGGGGTGAGAAAGCCCCGGGGTCCGCTGGTTTGTCCTGCTGACGGATGCAGCCGTATGCGTCGCGTTTGGCGGGCTCCTCGTCGTGGGCAGCGACGACCTGACCAGCGTGCTGGGGCTACCCGAGCCGCTGCTGTCGTACGCCGGCCCCAGTCTGTTCCCCATCGCCGCCTTCATGAGTTCGTCGCGCTCGAGGCGTCGCGGACGCCACTCGCCGTGTGAGCGTGGTCGTCAGCAATGCCGCGTGGATTTTAGGTTCGACCTCGCTGGCCCTCGGCGGACCTGGCGCGCGGCATCCCTCGGCGTCCGCTTCCTGCTGGCGCGGGCCTTGGGTGGAAGTGCCGGCTGGGCTCGAGGCTCGGGGCGCGCGTCCGACCGCCTGAGGAGCGTGGCGCCATCGTCCATCTCCCGTGGCGCAGGCGTACAAGTTCGAGAGGCGGGCGGCGCGTAGCTTCAGGAGCATGAAGAAACGACTGGTCGCCCTCCTGATGGGCCTGTCTTCCAGCAACGCGGCCTACGCCGCACCCACCGACAGCGCTCTGAATGGCGCGCTCTACGCCGGAGTGAACCTCGGGGAGTTGCCCTGGGGTGGCTCCTTCAAGCCAGGGATCGCCCTCGGCTACTACGTGAACGAGCTCGTGTACGTTGGGGTCGTCTATCAAGTCCCTGACACGATTCGCCGCGACGGGAGCTCGTTCAACGCGAGCGGGCTCGGTAAGGATGGGATCGTGAAATCCGAGGAGAGCGTGGGTCAGCGCTTCATGCTCCACTCGCGAGTACGACCTCATCGCTACGCCCCGTTCCTGTCCTTCGGCATGGTCTTCAACGACGAGGACCGCGAAGAGACGCTGTTCGATGACGAGACTCGCGTGGTGCAGACCCGCGAAGCAGGGCTCCGTCCGGCGATCGGCCTCGGCTACGACTACACGTTCTCCAATGGTCTCACCTTGAACGTCGAGTGGACGGGCTGGCTGTTCGACATCCCCAAACCCAAGGTGGAGATCGACGGCGGTCCGCTCACGGACTCCGAGCGCTCCGCGCTCGAGGCACGCGCCGAAGACAACTTCGAGAGCAACATCACGAACGCGTATCACCTGTTCGCGCTGGGGGTGGGCTATGCGTTCTGAGCGATCGAGCTTGGCCTTGCGCAAGGTGTTGATAACCGGCGGCACACGCGGAATCGGTCGCGCGCTGGCAGAGGCGCTGGTCTCCGAAGGCGCGGAAGTCTTGGTATGCGGCCGCAGTCAGGAAGCCGTCGACGCGACGCGACGCGCGCTCGGAGTGCGCGGCGTCGCCTGCGACATCACCAACCCGCGAGGGCGCGAGCGCTTGCTGAGCGTGGTCCGTGGCGAGCTCGCAGGGCTCGACGTCCTGGTCAACAACGCGGGCGTGCAGTTCGAGCACGACCTATGCGCCGGACTGGACCTCGAGCGCGCGACGCGAGAGATCGATTTGAACCTCATTACTCCGATCGCCCTGACTCAGACACTGCTGCCCTTGCTGCTCGCGTCCGGGGACGGTTGCTTGGTGAACCTCACGTCGGCGCTGGGCGTCGTGCCGGCACCCCGCGCGCCGGTGTACAGCGCCACCAAGGCCGCGTTCAGCGCCTGGAGCCAGGCAATTCGTCCACGCTTGGCGGCTCAGGGGGTACGTGTCGTCGAGGTCATTCCTCCCGTCGTCGCCACGGAAATGACTCGAGGACGCCAGGACGGCGCGATTTCCGCAGAGCAAGCTGCACAGGCGATCCTCTCGGGGTTGTGCGGTTCCCGGGAGCGCATCGTGATCGGCAAGGCCAGAGCCCTGCTGGCCATCCACCGCCTGTCGCCAGGTCTCGCGCGCCGCATCGTCCAGGATCGCTGAGCGCGACCACGCCACCAGCGCGCGTTCTCGGCTACGCTCTCGCCTAGTGGCGGGTCGCATCAACCAGATCATCGTGGACGTCGTCATCGGGGGGCTGAAGCGCTTCAGCCCCGGCGCCATCCCAGAAGGCCTGGATCTGAGCGCGATCGCCGGGGACGAAACTGGCGTCCCCCTGGAGCCCTACCGTGAGGTTCTGGAGATCGCGCGCCAGCGCGCCGGAGCGAGGTGCCTGCTGGAAGCCGGCAAGACGCTGGGCGATCTGTCAGACCCGATCCTGTTCGTCCTGCTCAACAGCGACCGCGTCGAACTCGTGATCGAGAAGGAAGCGCGCCTCGGTCGCTTCATCCACTCGCGTCATGTGGTGCGCGTGCTCGAGCAGGGCGACCGACGAATCGTGCTGGAGCACGCGTCCCTCGGCCCGGAGCCGCCGAGAGAGACCGAGGATCTCGCTGCCGCGGGGCAACACATCTCGCTACTCGAGCAGGTCGGCTGCGGCGGACTGCGTCTGCGCTTCCCAGGCTCGGAAGACCCGGACCTGTGTGCATACGCCGACGGCGCCTACCAGGAACCGAGCCCGGGTCCCTATGCTGTCTGGCACTTCGCGTGGGAGCGCTTCGAACCCACGCGGCGCCCAATGGCTGGACTGGATGAACTCCTGCTGGCGCGGGAAGCTCGACAAGAGCTCAGCGAGAGCGGCACCTCCACCACGGCCATCGCGGGCCTCATCCGCAGGGATTTGGGCCGCACGTGGACGCTGACCGACGTCGCGCAACGCCTGGACGTGGCGCCGCGCAGCCTCCAACGTGCCCTCGCAGCCGAAGGCACCAGCTTCTCGGAGCTGGTGGACGCGGTGCGCGTCGACGAAGCCAGGCGCCTCCTCGAGACGAGTGAGCTGAGCGTCACCCAGATCGGCTACGTGTGCGGCTTCGCCGACACATCGCACTTCAGCCGCCGCTTCAAGAAGCGGCTGGGCCGGGCGCCGTCCCAGCACCGGGCGCGAAGAGCTTAGTCGAATCGCCCGCGAGCTTGGTCGACCGGCGCCGCGGGAAACGCGAGTCCCCCGCGACGCCTGGTCCGTTCACTTCTCGAGCGGCTTGTGCACGAACCACCAGTCGTAGCCCTCGTACTGCTCGAGGCGCTGCTTGGCGGTCGCCACGTCCTTGGCAGGCGGTACGATCACTCGGTCTCCGATCAGCTCGTTGTTGGGCCAGTCAGCGGGTACCGCGCCTTGCGCATCGGAGACCTGAAGGGCTCGCAACGCGCGCACGACCTCGTCCATGTTGCGGCCAATCTCCTGAGGGTAGTACAGCACCAGCCGCACCTTGCCCTGGGGATCCCCGATGAACACGGCGCGCACGGTGTTCGAGCCCTTGCCTGGGTGCAGCATCCCGAGGCGGTGTGCGATGTCATCGTTCGCCGCGACGATGGGGAACGTGATCTCGACTCCCAGCTTCTCCTGGATCCAGTTCACCCAGTTGATGTGCGAGTACACCTGGTCGACGCTCATTCCGATGAGCTTCGCGTTCAGCGCGTCGAACTGCTCGATGCGCTTCTGAAACGCAACGAACTCCGTGGTGCAGACGGGGGTGAAGTCTCCAGGGTGGCTGAAGAGCACGAACCACTTGCCCTTCAAATCCCCGGGGATCGACATCGGCCCGTGGGTCGTCTGCACGTCGAGCTCCGGGAAGTCGTCTCCGAGCAGCGGCATGTTGAAAGCCTTTTCCATTTCGTCCGGTCCTTTCCGACTCCCGGCTCTCTCTACGGCCCAGCAGCGCAGAGCTCTTCGTGTCGGGGTCGTCGGTAGGAGCCAGACGAATTGAAAACGGTTCTCAAGAACGACGGGAGCGGCTCAACGTCGCCCCGCGCGCCACGCGCCTACTCCAGCAGGCTGCGCAGCATCCAGGCGGTCTTCTCGTGCACCTGCATCCGCTGGGTCAGAAGGTCGCAGGTCGGCTGGTCATTCGCCTCCTCCGCCGACTTGAAGACCTCCCGGGCGGTACGGGCGACGGTCTCGTGTCCCTCGACCAGGCGCTTGATCATGTCCTGCGCCTTGGGCACGCCCTCGTCTTCCTTGATGGCGGACAGCTTGGAGAATTCCTTGTATGTCCCGGGCGCCGGCAGTCCCAGCGCGCGAATGCGCTCGGCGATCTGATCCACCGCCAGGGCGAGCTCGTTGTAGTGCGTCTCGAACATCAGGTGCAGTGTCTGGAACATCGGCCCGGTGACGTTCCAGTGGAAGTTGTGTGTCTTCAGATACAGCGTGTACGTATCCGCAAGGACTCGCGACAAGCCGCCCGCAATCTGTTCACGCTTCGCAGCCTTGATACCAATGTCGATCTTCATGCGCCTCTCCAGCTTTTCAACCCAGCCGCCTAGACATAGGGCTGTTGACCCGCGGCTCCAAGCCCGACGCAAACACTGCGCTATTTCGGCTGCGGAACAGGCGGTTCAGTGCTGCCTCCCGGCTCGAGGCGCTTCAGTTCGCGCTCGAGCTCCTGGCAGCGAAACACATCTTCGTTGAAGAAGCGTACCCTGGAGCGAGCGGCTTCCGCTTCTCTCAACGCCTGGCGCTGGAGCGCCACCGATTGCCCGGCACCTTCGGCGCAGATGCGCGACGCCTCGCCATGCTGATGCGCATAGAACGCGAGGACGCTGCCCGAGATCGCGCTGGTCCCCAGCGAGCTTCCCACGAGCAGCCAGATCAGCTTGCGCCGACCCGCTCTCGGGTCTTCGGAAGCCCTTGCCTCGCGGATCAAGCTGAAGACACCGCGCCCGAGCAGCGCCGCCGTGAGCAACACCATCGCCACCACGATCTGCCGCAGAGCGCGCGGACCGAAGAACGATTCGAGGGCGGTCGGTACGACGTCCCCGAACAACGCCCAAGGCACGCCGACGGCGAGCGGAATGACGAGCCCAACGCCGATCAGCTTGAAGCCTTTGCGCTCCCCCTCGGTCACGTGGTCACGCTAGCAAAGCTTCGCCTGCGATGCGTCTCCTCAATCTCCGCAGTTGTGTTCGGCTTCCGAGCACCAGGCCCCTGTGTCCTCCGGATATGGATGGACACAGTAGGACCCGCGAGGTGCCGAGTCCCACCCGTCGAACAGCGGTTCGCACACCATCTGATCCGGACAGGCACAGGGATTGGGGCCATCGCACCTGCAAGTGCAAGTGACGGCCTGATCCGCTCGCCAGCGCTCGAGCTGAGGCGAGACGGCGCCCGTTCCCGGGGGTCCGCCTTGAGCAACGCAGCCATCGTCTTGGAAGCTACCGTAGGCGCAATCGGTTCGACCCTGGAAGCGATGGGCGAGGCACAAGCGCGATGAACACTCGGGGGATCCAACGTCGAGAGCGTCCAGCTCCGAAACGAAACTCGAGCGCGGGTCGCGTTCAAGGCCAGGCCCACAGGGTCAGCTCACGCTCATAGCCAACGTACAGCCCTTCTCGAGCGTCAGTTCCGCCCGGCTCCCGGTCACTGCCCTCCGCCAGACCACCACACGCCACGCCGACCAAACCCAGCGCCACACACCCTCGCGGCCAGTCTCTGATCATCCGCCAAGGGTACGCTTGGGGTTACGACGGATCGAGCCGAAGCGATGCGCACAGGGCTCGCTTCCATGCGAAAACACCGGGCAACTCAGTTGGCAGTCTTTGCCACGGCGCTACTCCACGAAGACCTGCGGCTTCTTGGTGAAGTTCCCCCAGAAGCGACTGTACTGCAGGATGATCACCGTGTGGCGCCCGGCCTCCAGCGTGACCTCCACGGTGCGGTTCCGCACGATACCGAGCTGGATCTGTGTCGTGACCAGGTGGGCTCCTGGAGGGACGTCCAGCGTCGTCTCGAAGCCCGTGGTGAAGTCCCCGCAAAACACCTGCTGTCCGTCGAGAGTCACAACCAGGTTCGAACCCGGGAGCATGAAGCTTGGCTTTTCGAAGCGCAGCGTTACGCGAGACTCGGCCACCTCTAGACCTCCACGCCCCCGGGCGCCGTGAACTCCTCCGAGTCCGCGTGACGATGCCACGGGAACACCCCGCAGGTCTTGACCGCGCACAGCTCCTGACCATTGAGTCGCGCCAACACCTTGGGTCGCCAGTGCTCGCTGAACGACGCGAACTTCCCCTCTAGACGTTGCCCGGTGCCAGTCTCGACGCTCATACAGCGAGCCTAACCCGATCCCCGAACTCGAACTCAATCCAAACCGACCCGGCAGTCAGGCGTCCCGCTGCGCCAGGCCGGCGCTCTCTTCCGGCCCCAGGTACTCGTCGCTGAGCTCCTCGAAGGCGGCGCTCAGGTGCTCGGCGATCAGCGGCAAGTCGCGCACGCGATCCGCGTCGCTGCACAGTCCAAAGTACAGGCCCCCGTCATAGCTGACCAAGGCGATGGCCAGCGACTGGTTCCCGTACAGCGGGACCATCGGATACAGATCGGTGAGCTTGGAGTCCAGGAGGTAGAGCGGGAAGCTGGGCCCCGGTACATTGGTCACGATCAGGTGGTAGGGCGTCAGCGAGATCGCCATGCGCACGGCAATCGGGATCAGCGGGGCGAAGGTCCACTCTGCGAGCGCCTGACCGACGGCGAGCGCGTCGCTGGAGCCGCCCTGCTTAATGGCCCGCGTCTCGGCGACCAGGCGCTCGAGACGCTCGCGCGCTCCGCTCGCCTCCAGCGGCAACGCCATGATCATGAGCGAGACGTGGTTGCCCATGGTGTCCCCGGCGCCCGAGGCGTGGAGGCTGACTGGGACCATGACTCGTAGCGCCTCGGGGTGCCTGAAACCTTGACCCGATTTCGCGCGGAAGTACCTGTCCATGCCTCCGGCGACCGTCGCGAGCACCACGTCATTCAGCTTGCAGTCGGCCGCGCGACGAATGCGCTTGGCACGCTCCAGGTCGAAGGCTAGCCCAAGGTAGCCGCGATGAGGTCCGACCGGTGCCTGGGTCAGGACGCACGCCGGAGAAGCTCGTAGCGAACCCTTGGCCGCAGCGAGGGTGTTGCTCAAGACGGAACGCGCGCTGTCCAGGAGCGCCGTCGGCGAGGTCACGGTCTCCCGCGTAAGTCGCCACAGCTCGCGGGGCTGGGCCAGCCGAAACCTGGCCTCGTGTCGCAGCAACTCCAGCGGAGTGGGCGCCCGATGGGGCGCCCGCTCCTTTTCCCCAGAGATATTCACGACCGGTTCAGCGCTGAGCATCACAGCCAGCGCTCCCACCCCTGCTACGCCATCGACCATCGCGTGATGGATCTTGCTCACGATGGCGAAGTGCCGATCCTGCAAGCCGTCTATCACCAGCTGCTCCCACAGCGGGCGGTCGCGCTGGAGCATGCGGGAGTAGAACTCCGCCGCCAGCGCGTGCACCGCTTCGAGGCCAGCGCCTTCCAGGTGCACGAAGCGCACGTGCCGCTCCAGCGCGAACTCTTCGTCAGGCACCAGCACGCGATGTCCGACGATGGGAACGCGCGCTGGCTTGAAGCGCCAGGTCGGCAGCTGATCGAGCGCTCGATCCATGAGCGCCAGGTAGCGAGCCTGATCCACACGAGCAGAGCGGTCCAGCAGCGCGCCGCCTTCGAATACCGCCGTCGCCCCGACGTGGGTCAGGTTGCTGGAGTCCTCGATCGCAAGAAATGCCGAGTCCATGGCACTCAGGCGGCGGAAGCGCGGCATTGTTTGCGCGCTGAGGTCTCTGGCTGCGCGTGATTGCGCAGAAGCGTCGTCCGCTGACTTGCTCTGGCTCATGTGTGAACCAGAGCAAGAACCCTGCCGACCCTCGACGCCCGCGCGCCAGAGGCTGGGTGGGGCTCGAGAGTCAGCGCTCCCGGAGCGCGCCGAGCACCTGCTTGGCGACCAGCTCGGACGACGCCGGGTTCTGCCCGGTGATCAACAGACCATCGCGGACCGCGAATGGCTCCCACTTCGCCTTGCTCTGATACTTGCCTCCAAGTTCGCGGAGCTTCGACTCCAAGGGGAAAGGCACCACGTCCTTCAGACCGACCGCCTCCTCCTCTTCGTTGGAGAACCCAGTGACGTTCTTGCCGGCGACCAGGGCTGTTCCGTCCTGGAGCTTCACCGGGACCAACCCCGCTGGACCGTGACATACCGCGGCCACGACGTTGCCGGCGTCGGCGGTCTGGGCGAGCAAGCTGGCGAGGTGCGAGTCGCTCGCGAGATCCCACATCACCCCGTGTCCACCTACGACGAACACCGCATCGTAGTCCGCGCCAAGGGTCGACAGCTCGCGCGTCTGTTCGAGCCTGGCCACGGCAGACTTATCCGCGAGGAAGCGTTTGACGCTCTCGGCCTTGGAGTCCTTGCTCCCGGGATCGACGGGTGGTTTGCCCCCCGCCGGAGACGCCAGGGTGATCTCGGCCCCGGCGTCCGCAAACGCCATGTAGGGGGCGGCGAGCTCTTCGAGCCAGAACCCCGTGGCCTTTCCGGTATCGGCGAGCTTTGCGTGACTGGTGAGGACCATCAGAATGCGAGCGGACATAACGTTTCTCCTTGTTGGTTGGAGGTTTGTAGGCCCGCGCGATCGACAACACCATCAACACCAACTAAGCTGAACGATAAGCTGTGCTAATCAATCTAGAGCTCCTGCGGACCTTCACCACCGCGGCAGAATCGCCCACCTTCGCCAGCGCCGCGCGGCAGCGAAATGTCACGGCGTCGGCGGTGTCGCAGCAAATCCGCGCGCTCGAGTCCCAGCTCGGCATCGAGCTGTTCGAGCGTGTGGGGCGAAACGCGCGACTCACCGAGGCAGGCGCGCGCCTCGCGGCCGCGCTCACGCCCGAACTCGGAAACATCGAGGACGCGCTGGATGCCGCAGTGGCGGAGCAGGCCAGCGTGAGCGGCAGCGTGCGCGTGGGGTCGCCACGTCCGTTCGGAGAGCTCTGGCTTCGCCCGCGTTGCATCCGGCTGCTCGAGCGATACCCCGAGATCCGGCTCAGCGTGGACTTCGGCACACCCACGTCGCTGGAGCAGTGCCTGCTCACACGGTCTCTCGACCTGGCCATCCTGGTTCGAGCGCCCGAGTCGCCCCTGATCGAGACCCAACGCATCTTCACCGAGACATTCCAGGCCTTTGCCAGCCCCGGCTACCTGACACGACGGGGGACTCCCAGGGTCGCCGCGGACTTCGCTGTTCATCGCTGGATCGCCTTCGACGGAGACTTGCCGATGCACACCAGCTGGTGGCGCTGGCGCTTCGGGGCTCGCGCCAGACAGCAGGGCGAAATCACGTGTCTGGTGGCGAGTCTGACGGAGATGCGCGCCCTCACCGAAGCAGGCGCTGGCCTGTGCGTCTTGCCGGAGTACTTCGTGCGCGACGCTCTGGCGCGCAGGCGCCTGGTCCCGGTAGCGAGCAAGGGCGGCGGCGCGAAGAACTCGATCTACCTGGCCTGGCGCAAGCGCGCCGTCCCCAGTGCGCGCTTCCTCGCGGCAAAGTCGGCCCTGCTCGAGCCCGAAGTCGGGCCGCCTAGCTAACGCCGACTGCGGCGCCGAGGCGCTGAAGCAGACCCAGCGCCTGAGCCGCGGTGGGCAGGCCAGCGGTCTCGACCAGCTCCGAAGCGGGCTCGACCGCACACTCGTCGTGCAGGGCCACGAGCGCTGCGCGCTGGGCCTGAGCCACCCGCAGCCGCTCCTGCTCGGTCAGTCGCGGCTCGAGCCAAGCTGCGACGCGCCAGGAGAGCGCTGCGTGTCGGAGCTCGTCTTCGGCCACCTCGCGCAGCGCATCACGCACCCCGGCGTCCGCGGCTCGCTCCGACTGCCACAGCCCCACCAAGGCGCCGTACGACTCCCTGACACAACCCTCGACTGCGTTCTCCAACGCGACGTCGTAGGCACTGCGCACGCCGAGGTCTCGGACTTCGGGCTCGACCCTCTCCCCCCCGAAATCCTGGGCGAGGCGATCCAGGATCGCGACGTGTCGCTCCTCGTCCCGTGCGGAACGCTTCGCGTCCGCGACCAGCGACGGAGGCGCCCCGAGCGCGCGAAGCTCTTCCTGCATGCGTGCGAAGGCGAACACCGCCGCGCGTTCGAGCTGGGCGCAGTCGGTGAAGTACGCTCCAAGGACATTCGACGCGGGAATCGGGCGCAGGTCGGTCCCGGCGCTCTGCCTTCCAACGCAGGCACCGCTCTTGCTCTTCACCTTCTTGCTCAACACGCTGACGGAGCCATCGGTGGCGATCTTCAGCTTGAACTCGCTGATCTCGATGGGACAGTCGGCGGTCATCTTCTCGGTGACCAGCTCGTAGCCGTCCTTGGTCTGCTTGAGGTTCTTCTCGAGGTCGGCACAGGTGCCGATGTTGTAGCCTTCGGCCCACGCCATCAGGATCGCGTCGCCCTCGGTGTCCAGGGGGCCGAGGAAGGCCTTCAGCTCGTCGATGGAGCTGGCCAGTCCAACCTCGTTTCCCCGCGTATATGCAACGCCGTGCGCGCAGTAGCCTGGTCGACACTCGACCCGGAAGCCGCTCTCCGGGGTCTTCGCCTTGAGGGCATCGTCACACTGGCGCTCGTCACTCGCACCGGAGCAAGGCGTACCCAGGTGCTCGCCTTCGCGAGCTGCTTGACCCTTTCCGAAGCTCTGGAACACGGCCACGTAGTCAACGGGCTTCGCGGGACTCAGGCCGGCGAGCACGTTGACTCCACCGTCCGCCCGACAGCGCTCCCCCTGGGGCGTTTGCTGTGGCATCTGCTCACCCTCGCTCGGTGCGCTGGGTGGCGTCGCGGACGCGGTCGGGTCGGTCGACGGAGGCTCGGCGACGGGAATGGAGGTGGTCTCGCCTGGCGGTGCTGCGCTGGTCCTTGGCGGCTCGCCCCCTCCGCAACCGCTCACACCAACCGCAGACAGCGTCACCCAGACGATTCGCCGTGCCAGCTGCTCGAACTGCTCGTCGCTCATGGGCGAGTTTATACCGAGCCCACTTCTGGCTGTCGATCGGCTCCCACGGCCGAGCGCCTCGGTATCAGCGCTGGCGTGTCGCTTGCACGGTCGCACTCGTCGCGCGAGGCATCGCTCGCATTGCGCACCCCTTGCGCAGAAGGCTGGTCTTCATGCTCCTCAATGCCGTTCATCGAATCTGGGGTCGACAGCGCTTCGTCCAAACCACGGACGCAGAGATCCAGGAGCTCTTCGCCGCGACGATGCCGCTCGGCGCCCCCATCGAGTCAAGCGAGGTGGAACGCCTCGCTCCAGCCGTCCGTCGCTGGCTGGAGCGCTCAGGGGTGGTCGGGAGGCCTCGCCCGACCAGCGTTCGCTTGCTGCAAGACGGCCAGCTACGCACGAGTCGAAACGGCCCAGCGATGAGCGCTCGCGCGGATCAGTACGTGCGCATCCCCGACCCCGCGTTCATCTGGCGCGTGGACACCAGGTTGTTCCGGCTGCTCTCGTTCACCGGACGAGACCGCTACTCCAGCGGTCATGGCAACATGCGGATCCAGCTCGCGTCGCTCATGGACGTGGTGAACGCCGACGACGAGAAGATCGCGAGTGGCGCGCTACTTCGATTCCTCGCGGAGATGGTTTGGTACCCCAGCGCTGCTCTCGAGCCCTACGTCGACTGGCAGGCCGTCGGAGAAACCCATGCCACGGCTCGCCTTCGGCATGCTGGCCTCGAAGTCGAGGCGAGCTTCGAGGTGGACGCCGATGGGCGCGTCGTCGGAGTGAGTGCCGAGCGCTTCCTCGGTGGGGGTGAGGGAGCGAAGCTCGAACCTTGGAGCGTGCGTTGCACCGCTTGGGGGCGCTTCGCGGGCGTCGAGGTTCCGACCGAAGGCACCGTGGCCTGGGACCTGGAGGCAGGCAGCTTCGTCTACTACCGCTGGCGCGTCACCGACGTCGAGTACGACCGCCCGTGCGTGTACCAGCAGAAGAGCGTCTGGGAGTAGTGTGGCCAGCCTTGACGCGCCTAGAGGCCGCACGCGGATCTCGGGTACGCGCGACGTCCGCCAGCACCTCACGCCCGGGAGAGCAAGTCATAGACGCTGAGAGCGATCTCCACGACGATCAGCGCGACGATGTACCACTCCACGCGGAGCGACCGCTTCTCGTTGAGTAGGTTGAGGAAGAGCTCCGCGCTGCGATTGAGCAGCGTCAGCTTGCGCTCGAGCACCACGTCGCGCTCGCTGAGTTCGAACTCGTCGGTGAGCGCGAGATAGACGCGCTCGAGGTCTGGACGCTCCCACAGCAGGTCGGGCTTCTCGGCGATCTCCAGGCGTCCGACCATGCGGTGCTCGATCAGCAGCATCGCCGCGACCTGGCGCACCAGCTCCGATGACCTGCGGTCGACCTTCCCGGTGCGCTGCAGGTGGACCGCAAAGGGCTCTATGCGCTCGAAGTTCGCCGCGATGCGCGCCTCGGAGCGCGCCAGACTGACGCTCTTCGCCAGGACATCTGCGACGATGAGCAGCACCTCCGGGCTGGTGTTCGGCAAGCTGAGGCCGTCGATCGAGCGTCCCGCCTGATTTTCCTCACAGATTTTTATCTCGACCTGCTCTTGCTCGCGGTCCGGAAATGGATCCCGAACCTGGGCGACGACGGTCTCGATCAGTGCCCGCGCTTCG
>JAGQIY010001047.1 GCA_020430865.1 Myxococcales bacterium | reverse complement strand
GTACCGTGAACCTGCGTGTTCTTGACCTGAGGCTCTGGGCGCTTGAGGTGAGAGTCGACGTCGATGTCCAGCTCGCGCTGAGCAACCTGTCGAGCCAGCGCGCGGGCCTGCTCCGGATCGACGCGCTGCAGGTTGGGGTTCGACAGGCGCTTCGGACGCTCCTTCGAGGGCGGCGCGGCTTCTGGACTCGAGGGCGGCGGCTCCACGGCCTTGGGCGTCGGAGCAGGCAGCGGATGCGGTCCGCAGATCCCCTCGATCAGCTCGTCGAACTCGCCACCACGCAGGGCGATGAACATCGCCTTGTGCTGATCCTTCATCAGGCGACGCACCACCTGAGGCGTGTCCTCGCGCCCGACGTGTTCGGTGTACGTGGTCTTCTTGCTCTTGACGATGCGCCCGCCGTCCGCGAACAGATGGGTGATCACGTGCGGGCGCTTCACGCCGGAGTCTTCCGTTTGGATGTGGAAAACCCTGCCGCGATGCTTGACGTTGTTGTTGAATCCGAGCAGCGGAGGCGGCGTCTTCGGCACTGGACGGCTCGACAAGAGGCTTGGGGTAACACAGCCACGCTAACACCCAGGGGCGCTACGTAGCGACTTTGTTCGCGATTCGCGGGTTTGCAGATGGCTTCTTTGCGGATGCCCTCACGATCCTGCGCCGACGTGGCGAGGGAAGCCCAGGCGGCCCGCACGATCGAGAAGCCAGCGGTCCGAACGCGTCGGTCCGTCCCGAAACACTACCATGCGCTCGAGCGTCCGCGCCCCTCGAGAGCGTCGTGGGCAAGCGGATCGGTGGTTTTGCCGCCAAACGGCTGTTCTTCCACCAACGCGACGGGAGGCGACGCGGCGCCGCCGAAGGCTCCGCTCCCGCTGGACCTAGGCCGCGCCTTCGTCCAGCCGGCGCATGCCTTCGAGCAGCAAGGCCTCCGGGCTGGCGTTGATCACCTGGGAGGAAGCGACGAAGTTCGGGTCCAGCACGAAGTCTCCCTCGGTCAGACCGAGCATCGCGTAGAACGCCTCCTCCCCGCGCAAGCGTCCCCACATCGCGTTGTGGATGTTGCCCTTCACGAAGTGGATCTCGCCCGTTTCCCCCTTGGCGCGGATCTTCAGAGACCCCGTCTTGCGACCGTGCCAGAGCACCTGGACCATGTCGGGCAAGCCCATTTCGACGAGTGAACCAGAGACGCCGCGCGTCCCTCGACCACTCGCGTGCCGCTCCAGGATCTGCTTGAGCTTGGCGACCAGCAGATCCGCGGCCACCGGCTTGGACATGTAGTCCGCGGCGCCCATCTCGAACGCCCGCTGGGCGTCCGCCCGCCCAGAGCGCCCGGTGAGGATGATCCAGGGTAGCTCCCGTCCCCAGTCGTGCTTGCGGGCCTCTGCGAGCAACGCAAACCCATCGGCTTTGCCCAGATCCAGCTCGCTGACGACCACCTCGACGTCGCCCTTCTCGAGCATCTTCAGCGCCTGCTCACCGGTGCGCGCGACCTTCACCTCGAACCCTTGCTCCACCATGCGCAGCTCGAGCACCGTGGTCTCCTCTGGATCGGAATCGACCACCAGTGCGAGGTGCCGATCGGCCAGCAAGCGCGCCTTGAGGTCGTCTCCCGTCACCGTGTGCCGGAAGAGGTCGACCAGGTTCGGGTCGAAGACCTTCTCCTTGTACCGCGCGAGCACCTCGCACGCCTGCACCGGGCGGAGTGTCCGGCGGTAGGGATTCCGCGGGTTCTGAGTCAGGTCCGCGTAGGTGTCGGCGATCGCGAGCAGACGAGCCCCGAGTGAGATCTCCTTTGCTCGCTCCCCACTTGGTAGGCCGCCGCCGTCGAAGCGTTCGTACATCTGCTCGATCGCGCGAGCGGCCTCGCGGGGTAGCTCGACCGCCTCGAGCAAGCGGAGCGGTGCCTTGTAGAGCTTCTTCGCCGCGACCCGATGTCCCTCGTACTCGGCGACGTTCAGCGCGGTGAGGTGGTAGGCGCTCATCTTCCCGAGGTCGTGGATGTAGCCGGCGAGCATCATCGCTGCGCGATCCTGCTCGCTCAGCCCGATGCGCTCCGAGATCTTCTTCATCAGCCGCGCCACCTGCGCCGAGTGGCCGCGCAAATCGGGACGTGAGTTCTCGATCAGGCTGATCAGGACGTTGAGCGTCTCGAGGTACGAGTCGCTGGTGACCCCGCCCCGTCCAGCACTTGTGGCCGAGCGCTGCTCCTTCAGGTCGCGCTCGTCGAACATCTGCACACGACCGCGCTCGTCCGCCAGGGAGAGCGACATGCTCTCCTCGCTGACGAGGTTGCGCTCGTAGACGTTCAGCATCGTGGTGAACTGCTCGTGTGCCGAACGATCGAGCACCGCGAACGCGTGGATGTCGCCGTTGTAGGCCTTGTTGATTGCGGCCTTCACCGAAGCCGGGCGTGCCACGAACGCGTGCACGTCCTTCAAGCTGGCTGCCAGCTTGATCTCCTGGATCGCAGCGACGTTGTCTGGGTCCGCCATGACCACGCTGAGCGCCTGCTTCTCGTGATCGTAGAGCACCGGAAAGATCGTCTCCTTCTCGGCGATCTGCTTCGGCACCTTGTCGAGGGTGAAGCGATCGATGTCCGCCTTGGCCAATTTCTCTGTGGAAACGAAGCGAGTCTTGTGGAACGCCGCGAGGAACTTGAGCAGCTGAACTTCGTCGAGGGCGTTGGTCTCGATGATCGCCTCCTCGATTCGCCCGCCCATGCGTTGGTGATAGGCGATGACTGCCTCTTGCTGCTCGGGGGTGATCAACCCCTTGGCCGCAAGACGCTCCACCATGCGAACGTTCCCCGTCGGATGCATAACTCGGACTTCTTCTCGACCCTCTGCGCCTGCGTTCGCCCCTCCACCTCTGGAGCGGAGTACGGACACCCACGCTACCTGCCCCGATGCGGAGCACAATCTCAGTTCGACATCAGCGTCGCTTCATGATCCACCAACCGTGGTCGCTGCTTTGGTTCTACAACACCTCACCCCCCACACGCTCCCCTCAATCCTCCCACAGCCCGCTGCGGATGTCGGATGGGAGTTCGAACGCGAAGGACTCCAGAAAGGGCTGCGGAAGGGCTGGTCCCAGCGCCAGCAGCGGCTCACCGCCCTGAAACCCGCAGCTGCGGCGCTCTCGTGGTGCCGCTAGCGCTCGCTGGGCATGCGCGGCGTGTGGCAATCCTGAGCTGGGGATGGGGGAGAGGAGCGCTCTTTCGCAGAGTGCCGCGCTTGACTCAGTTGGGTCTGGCGGCTAGAAGATGCGCCCTTCATTCGCCAGGCGGGAGAACTCCACACCGGATACTCCTCCTCTGGGCGCCTGAAGCCCCTGCAAACACCTTGTTTGTCGCACCAGCGGGGTGCGAACTCCAGCTTCGCTCCCTCGGGGGCGAGCCTCAGGGCTCGAGGGTCGGTCGCGGCCCCGAGTCGCTGGCTCCGGTCCACACGGCCAAGCGGCGGTGGGGCCCGGGAGCAGAAGAGCAGAATCGTCAACCAAGCGTGGCCCAGCCCGCGCCTTTCACTGGAAATCCAGTAGTCGGATAGAACATGCGTACGTTCGTGGCCAAGCCGGCCGAGGCCCAAGCTACTCGCAAGTGGTGGGTCGTCGACGCCAAAAACAAGTCCCTCGGTCGT
>JAGQIY010001046.1 GCA_020430865.1 Myxococcales bacterium | reverse complement strand
TTGGGCTGGGTGATGCTGTCGTCGCGCTCGGTGTAGCCGTACTCGACCCGATTCACGCGATACAGATCGTCGTACTGCATCGTGCGGGTGACGGGCTTCGCCCCCGCGGGCCACTCATCGGGATTGCGCAGATCTTGAATGACCAGCGGGTTGCCCACGACGTCGTAGCTGTAGTGATCGTCTTGCAGCACCTTCTGAAAGGTGTCGCTGCCGGTCCCGGCGTGGCTGTAGCTACTCGAAGGATCCGCCCAGGCCGCCGGGGGACCGCGGTAGGTCTGCACCGTCGAGAGCCGTCGCCGCGGGTCGTACGCAAACTGAGTCCGCGTCCTCGCCAGATCGCCGTACTCGATGTGTTCGTGCAGCCCGTCCGCCGTGCGCTTGATGTCCGTCACCAGCGCACCGTACGAGCCGCCCACCTGCTTCACCGTGCCGCGACGGGAGTAGTCGATATCCACGCGGCTTTGTCCGTCGCTCCCCATCAGCTCCGGGCTCTGGGCGCCGGTCGTCTCCGAAACGACGCGGTCGGCGCCGTCGAAGGCCACCTGCTTGCGGTACCAGCGGCCAGAGAAGCGGTCGCCCATCGTGTCGCTGGGCTCGCCGGGAGCAGCCAGTCGGACCCAGCTCTCGAAGGCGCGGGAGCGACCATCGTAGTTGGTGACGCTGACCTTCGACCGATCGAACACCGCCACGAGCTTGCCGCGCAGGAAGTCGCCGCCCTGAAGCGGCGTGAACACGTCCGTCGAACCCGATCCGTTGGGCACCTCGATGGCACCGACTTCCGGCGGGGGCGCCTGGTCGTAGAGGTAGTAAACTTCGAAGCCAGAAGCGGTGTCCGGGGACGGCGGGCTGTATGCCTGATGCCCGGCCTTGCACGGCGAGTAGTCCTCGTACTGCAAGCGCCCCACGCCGTCGTAGGCGAAGTTCACGCCGCAGCCCCGAGCGTCGCTCGTGCCGACCAGCTCGCCGCTGGCGTTGTAGAGGTAACGCCAGGCCTTGATGTTCGTCGCGTCGGCGAACGGATCGGGGTTGAAGTTCGTCGACGTGTGAGGCTCGACGTTGAGCACCATCCGCCCGAGGGAGTCGTAGCGGAGCCAGCGCGTCGTCGAACCGTGGACCGAGGAGCGCGTGATGCTCAGGGGCTCACCCGTCGGCAAGAACAGCGTTTCCGTGCGGCGTTCGATGAGTGACCCGTTCTCCTTGAAGCGCTCGATGCCGAGCACCCCGCGGCCGTGACCGTCGCTGACGCTGGTCACGTAGGTGCCCACGTGTGGGCTACCGCTCTGAGGATCATCCGCCGCGTCCCAGGCGTCGCTGGAGAGTGCGTGATAGACGTTGAGCAACGTCTGGGTTCCGTCGAGATCGTAGAGGCGCAGCTCGCGACCGAAGGCGTCGTACTCCACTCGGCCGTAGGGCGTCCCTGGCGCGGCCTCGAGCGGAAATGCCGTCGGTGTGCCGGTCCAGTACTTCGGCAGGTACTTCCGGCTCACTGCGCCCTTCTTGTCGTAGTCGACGAAGCCGCCGACGATCCAGTGGCCCTCGTCGTTCGCGCTCGGATCCGCCTCGCTGATCCCCACCAGCGCGCGACCCATGCCGTCCACGTAGCCGTAGCTCTCCATGTAGTCGGCGTCGCCCGTGGTCGCACCGTCCTGGCTCCTGGTGTAGATGACGGAGTACGGGCGGCTCGGCGTAGCCAGATCGTACTCGATCTCGACCGCCGGGACGCTGCCGACCGTGGCGGATCCAGGTTCCGAGCGGAACAGCTTCGTGAGCCTTCCGAAGCCGTCGTACTCCACCTGGGTCACCTGGTGAGAGACGTCGATCACCGTATTAACTAGCTCGAGGCCGCGATCGTAGGACGCCGCGGTGTACAGCGCGTCCGCTGGAGGATTGTTCAGATCCCGCGCGGCGGGGCACCCGCTCGGATACATCATCTCGGTCGTCGCGAGCTGGGCGTAGAGCTCATCGAGGAACACGTCGGCGCAGCGCCCGCCGGGTGCGTAGCTGCGGATGGCGTTGCCGAACTGGTCGTACTCGGTCTCACTCACGAAGAGCGCCGGGCTGTCAGCGACGGCGTCCCCCGGAGTCGGCGCGACGACCCCGCCCGGTGACTCGTGGAAGCGCTGCAGCGCCTCCGTGCCCGTCAAGACGGCGGTCACCAGATCGGGCGCGCCCTCGGCTGTGTAGCTGGTGCTCGTTTCCCCACGGCGCGCCGGGAAGTCCCGGCTCGTGGTGTAGCTGCTCGCCGTGCGCCAGAGCCAGCCGCTGTCGTGGGGCAGCAGCACCGGA
>JAGQIY010001045.1 GCA_020430865.1 Myxococcales bacterium | reverse complement strand
CGGTGGCTGCATGAACTCGATCACGGGGACTCGGTGGTGCCCCCCGGCTTTGCGTTGGCGGCCCGCTCTGCGCACCAGGTGCCAGGCCGCGCTACCCATGGCGATCGGAGCCTCAGCGTAGCGGCTCAGCACCGCTGCGACGGTGTGAGCCCGCTCGTAGCTGGGTGCGCCTCGATCGAGGAGAATGATCTGCTTTCCGCGCACCCGGCAGAGCGCTCCGGAAACCGGGCCGGCGCTCTCGAAGCGCTCACTCCGTACCTCGAGTCCGAGCAGCCGGGCGACCTCGACGAGTTCCATCAGCAGCACCTCGTGCTCGTCCGGCTCGGGGGTCGACGCGGCGCTCACACTCCGAAGTCTACAGCCGAACCACCCACTCCGGGTCCTGTTTCGCGGCCGGCCTCGGGAACGGCAGAGAAGTGCTAAGTGGCTGAAATTCAAGGATACGTGAGCACTCCCCCTCCAGCACAGGGTCCATTGGAAGGGGCTAGGCATGCTTTGTGCGCGCCGCGACGGGACGGCTGTGCTACCCCGCTGCGGAGAAGGACTATGTCGTCCACTCGAGCTGCAAGTCGGTGCGTTGAGGCTCTCACATCAAGCTTCACAGCACCGCCGAGCGGTCTCGACTCGGAGCCAACCAAGCAATCGCTCCCGACAAGGCCCTCTACGGGATTCATTCACAACTCTGCTTCTCGCTTCTGCGCGCCCACGCCCCATGCTTGAGTCACTGCCACCCGTCTGGCTTCGCCGCGCTTCGGCGCAGGAGAGCCCTGCGGAAACGCCCCGCGGCGAACAGCTCGCGCGGCTGGTGGAGTGCTCAGCACCGGCCGTTGGCGTTGAGCGGAGGCTGGCAGACGTCGAACTCATCAGTTCAGGTCGCGCCTGGATTGGACGTCTAGGGTCGCGGGTGCCTCGTGCGCCGCGCCTGGACTCAAGCTCATCAGTAGTCAGCCATTCGTACCCCCACTCGAGCCACGAGCCTCGTGTGGGACCCCAGCTCCGACCGTCTCCATCCGGAGTGGCGGCGGCTGTCAGGTCCCCGCGCGTGCGACGGACCGGGGGAGGTGGCGTCTTGCGCTGGCGACCGCAGGCAGCCCGACTGAAGTTCGAACCAAGTGACGAGTCCCGGATCCACACGGAGACCCCTGAGTCTCGATTCGGCTGCGCTGAACCGGCGCGGCGGAGGAATGCATCCGATGACTTTCACAGAAGCCGCAGCCCAGGTGCTGCGCCTAGTTGGCAAGCCGCTCCACTACAAGGAAATCACTGACGTCGCGATCGAGAAGAACCTCCTGAGCCACGTGGGCAAGAGCCCCGAGGTGACGATGGGAGCGCGCCTCGCGGCGGTCGTGAAGAAGGAAGACGAGAGCACCCCGCTCGTGCGGGTGAAGCCTGGCGTCTTCGCCTTGCGCGACTGGGATCAGGCGACCATCGACCGCGGCCTCGCCGATCGCACGCCGGCGCTCGAGTATCTCTCCAAGCGAGAGTCGAACGGCGAAGCCGACGACGACTCCGAGACGGTGCTGGCCTCGAGCCCCGTCGCGGTGTCCGAGGAGGACGCCCCCCGCGACGCCGCCGAGCTTCAGCGCGCGGAGATGGCGGCACATGCCCGAGAGTTCTTCGACGTCGAGGAGGACGACGACGAGCCGATCTTCGGCTCCGATGAAGAGTCGGACGAAGCCCCCGAGTCGGATGAGGACTCGCGTGGGGGGCGCGGTCGTCGTCGCCGCCGTCGCCGCAACAACAACAAGGGTTCGGACAGCAATGGCGGCGACGACCTGCCCAGCTACACGGTGTCCGACGCTCCGCTGGATCTCGACCTGGGTGGCGACGACGAGGACGAGCCGCGGGAGTCGCGTTCGAAGGAGCGAGAGCGCGGCGACCGAGAGCGCGGCGATCGCGACCGAGAGCGCGGCGATCGCGACCGAGAGCGCGGCGATCGCGACCGAGACAAAGGGCGCGATCGCGATCGAGGTGATCGTGACCGTGATCGGGGTGATCGCGACCGTGATCGGGGTGATCGCGACCGTGATCGGGGTGCTCGCGACCGTGACCGCGGTGGCCGCGATCGCGATCGAGGTGACCGGGATCGCGATCGCGATCGTGGCGATCGCGACAAGCGCCCTGACGCCGAGGGAGATGTGGCCGACGTCCTCGCGTCGATCATCTTCGGCATCGATCGCCGCGGCGGCTTCGTTGCCATCAAGCAGGTGGCGGAGACTGCCTCCCGGAAACACAACTTGGCGCAAGACGTCGGGCAGGCCATGGGGCTGGTCAATGCGGCGCTGCGCGCCGACAATCTCAAGCGAGCCGCCCGCGGCGAGCGTCAGCGTTTCCGTTTCGCCGGAGGACGCGTGAGCTGCACTGACGGCAGTCTCGATGGCGAGTTGCGCCGTCTGGAGGAGGAGATCCAGGGCAAGGTTCAGCGCTACCAGGAGCAGACGCGACGTCAGCTGCTGCGGCGCTTCCAGGACCTGCCCCAGCGCGCGCTGGCCGATCTGATCGCGCTACTGTTCGAGCGCCTGGGCTACACCAACGTGGCTCACGTGCGCCGTCCCGGAGGCAACGAGCTGCACTTCTCCGCCAAGTCACCCGACTACGCGGGAGGCGTTCAGACCGCGATCGTGGTGCGCAAGGACGGCAAGGAAGTCGGTCGCGAGCGAGTCACGGAGCTGCGAGGCTCGCTGCATCACTACGGCCCTGCCTACGCGGGTTTCATGCTCACCACGGGTCAGGTCCTGAGCGGGGCGCGTGAGGAGGCTCAGGTCGCGGGCGCGGCGCCGGTGATGTTGCTGGACGGCTTCGGCCTCGCCACGCTGTGTGAGCAGCAGGGCGTTGGAGTTCAGCACACCCGCGTCGTCCTGCCCGTACTCGACGTCGAGCTCTTCGATGCGTTGAAGGGAAGCTGAGGTGCGGGCGGTGAGCCGACTCCGCCGTCTACGCGTTGGTGCATTGCCGTGCGGATCCGTTGGGATCGGCACGGCGCTGCTCGCCGTCGCCTGTGGTGGTCCACCGCCCTCGCAGTTTCCCAGCGCCAGTGCGGCGCTGGAGCGCATGCGCGCGACTCAGGGCT
>JAGQIY010001044.1 GCA_020430865.1 Myxococcales bacterium | reverse complement strand
CTCGCGCGCGCCTGCTCGATGCCCACAGGAACCAGTCGGGGGAGAGCATCGAGCTGTACGGCGAGGCCCTGGAAGCGGAGCCTCGTTCCGCCTCGGCCCTGCTCGCGTTGAAGCGGCTGTTGCATCGTCAGGGGCGCTGGCGTGAACTCGCCGTCGCCCTGGGACGGGAGGCCCAGAGCTCGACGGACCCGCGCGTTCGTGCCATGGCCTGGTACCGCGCGGCATCGCTGGAGCGTGACCGGCTGGGGGACCAAGAGAAGTCGATTGCCGACCTGGAGCGCGCCAGCCGCGAGTCTCCGGATGACGTGATGATCCTGGAGCAGCTCGCCAAGGGCTACGATCTCGCGGGCAAGCACTCGGAGCGCGTCGCGGTGCTCGAGCGATTGGTCGACCACACCGTGGACCGGGCGAGCCGAGTGCTGCTCCTGCACCGCGTGGGGCAACTCGTGGAGGAACGCCTCGGCGACGAGGAAGCGGCGCAGGTCTGGTACAAGCGAGCCCTCGCAGAGGATCCGACTCACGCACCAACCCTGGCCGCTCTCGGTAGCTCTCACACCCGGCGCAAGGAGTGGGAGGCGCTGATCGCGATGCACCTTGCCGAGGCGGAGGCGACGAAGGAAACCGCGCGGAAAGCCCAGGCGCACGCGCGCGTCGCAGAGGTCTTCGAGGTTCAACGCTCGAACCAGGCCGAGGCGGAGAAGCACTACGGTCGAGCGCTGTCCCTGGATCCGAGGCACCCAGGCGCTTTCAAGGCCCTGACGCGGCTGTTCGCCCAGGCTGGCAAGCACCGCGAGTTGCTCGAGCTGTATGAGCGCGGCCTGGAGACGACCGCCGACGCCGATACGAAGATAGAGTACCTGTTCCGCATCGGGAGGTTGCACGAGGATGAGCTGGACGCTCCGGGGCACGCCGTCGCGACCTACAAGCGCGTGCTGGAGATCGATGCAAAGCACCTGGGAGCGATCCACGCCTGGCAGCGAGCGGCCGAGCGAGCAGGGCGCTGGAAGGAGCTGGTCAGCGGACTCGAGGCCGAGGCGCAGCGAACGTCTGACAAGGACCAGGTCGTGCCGCTCCTGCATCGCGCTGGTGAGGTGATGGAGCATCACGTGAGGGACGACGAGGCGGCCCTCGAGCGCTACCGGAAGGTCCTGGAGAAGGACAAGCAGTTCCTTCCGAACCTGGCCAGCATGGGGCGCGTCTACTTCCGCCTCGGTCGCTGGGAGGACCTGGTCAAGACCTACGAGCTCGAGCTCGCCATCCTGGCCAAGGGTACGGAGAGCGCGGCCTTGCTCCACAAGATCGGTGAGATCACCGAGGAGCGCATCGGTAGCGAGACCGGTGCCATCAAGTACTATCGACAGGCCATCGAGCATGACGCCTTCTACACTCCGGCGTTGCAGGCTCTGGGTCGCAAGTACGCAGAGCGGGGCGAGTGGGCCGAGTACGTGAAGTTGCTCGAGCTGGAACTCACTGCCTGCAAGGAGGACGAGCCCAAGGCGCGCATCGCGCTGGCCGTGGGCGAGGTGCACGAGAACCGCTTGAATCAGCCCGACCGCGCGCTGGCTGCCTACGAGACCGCGATCGCCGCGATGCCCGACTTTCGCCCGGCCCTGGATGGTCGCGTGCGGATCCTCGCGGCGCAGAGCCAGCACAAGCGCCTGGTGGACGAGCTGGAGCGCCAAGCAGCCGAGACGCGGGATCCCCTGCTCGCCGTGGGTGCGCTGACCGCCGCGGGGGAGATCCTGCGAGACGATCTGAACGAGCCTATCCGTGCTGTAAAATGCTTCGAGGGCGCCATCGAGCGGGACCCGGCGCACCTCCCGGCGTTGCTTGCACTGAGCGGCCTCTACGAGCGCCTGGGAACCTGGGATCGACTGGGAGTGACCTACGCCACTCTCTCCCGGGTGTTGAGCCACGCTGGTGCGCGCGTGGCTGCCCTGCGCGACCTGGCGCGACTTCAGGCATCCAAGCACAGCGGCGGCGATCCGAAGCA
Source organism: Myxococcales bacterium (assembly GCA_020430865.1). Next base: position 5,791 of record JAGQIY010001044.1, on the reverse strand, counting down.
CACCTTCATCTCCATCCTCCACGTCGACCCCAAGGACCCGCTTGCGCTCTCGGCGCTGGAGTTCGCGGCGCTCGAAGACGGGGATCAGTCGCTGCTCACCCAGGTCGACGCGCGTCTCGGCGCTGCGCTCGATGATCCGCACCTGTCCTCCGCCCATCGCACGCGCCTCGGTGAGTGCCTCGAGCAGGCGGGCGATCAATCGGCGCTCTCGACCTACCGTACGGCGCTGGAAGCCGATCCGGATAATTACCGTGCAGCAAAAGGGTTCGGTCGCCTGGCGGAGAAGTCTGGGGACCGAGCGCTGCTACGGGAAGCCGCCGAGTACGAGCTGAACGTGTCCCGGGACCTTGACCGTGGTGCGGACCTCCTCGTGCTCGCCGCCAAGGCTGAGCGCGAGCGCGGCGATCTCGACGCCGCGGCGAAGGATCTGACTCAGGCGCTCGAGGTGAATCCGGATCACGAGGACGCGGCGGACGGCTTGATCGAGACCTTGCTGCTCCAGGACAAGATCGATCAGCTCTACGACGCCCTGCTTCACGCGGCGAACTCGGCTCGGCTCCAGGCTCGGCACGCGGCCCTGTGGAACGCGATCGCCGACCTGCTGGCGGAACAGAAGCAGGACCTGCCGGCGGCGCTGGCTGCGCTCAACCGAGTGCTTGGCGATGAACCCGACAGTCCAGCGACGCTGGTCAAGCTGGCCGAGCTCTACGCTCAGGACGGACAGTGGGCCGAGGCGGTCGACCGGCTGTCTCGGGCGATCCAGCTGAAGCCGACCGACAAGCTCCTCAGCCGTGCCCAGCTGCTTCACGCGCAGGTGTTGTCCGAGCACCTCGGGGATGATCAACGGGCGCTGGGCAGCGTGCTCGCAGTGATCGAGCGCGAGCCGGAGAGCCGTGAGGCTCTGCAATGCTTGATCGGCATCCAGCGCCGACGTCGGGATCTGGATGCCGCGTACAGTAGCGCCAAGCAACTGGTGATGGTGTCGGGTACCAAGGCCGAGCGCGCCGAGTCCTATCAGCTGCTCGCGGAACTGGAAGCCGAGCGAGGACACTCCGAAGCTGCGGCGCGGGCCCTGGCGGACGCCGTCGCGCTGGTCGGGATGGTCGCGGTAGCCGAGCTCGAACGCCACGCTCAGGCGCTGGAGGGAAGCGCCAGGCAGCAAGTCCTCCAGCGCGAGGCCGAGGCGCTGGTCCAGTTCGCGGCCCATCACCAGCTCAGCTCCGAAGATCGAGTGGCGCTGGAGCTGAAGGTGGCGGACGTGCTCGACGAAGGCCTGGGGCAGCGAGACAAGGCCCTCGCGGGTCTGCAGAAGGCCGCCGCTGCGTTCCCCGAGGATCGCGGACTACGCCACGCGTTGGCGCGCAGGTTGCGTTCCGCAGGGCACCACGCTCAGGCGGCTGACGAGCTGCGCAAGCTGTTGACGGTGGACGTGGACGGCGCCGAGTACTGGCGTGAGCTCGCGGAGACCCTCGGCGCCATGGGGCGAGCGCGGGAGCGCAACCTGGCGCTGGCTCCCCTGGTCGTGCTCGGCGCCGCCAACGACCTGGAGCGAGCCACGCTCGACGCGAATCCCCCCCGACCAGCCAGCGCCATCGCAGGCGGCTTCGATTCGGTGGCCTATCGCGGCGTCGACGCCGGCGCCGGAGGGGCTCGCGGCGTCGAGCTGCTGTGGTTGGTCAGCGAGGGTCTGGGTAAGGTCTACCCACCGGAGCTCGAGCGCTACGGGCTCAGTTCCCGCGATCGCTTGAGTTCGCGCTCCGGAGATCCGCTGCGCATGCTCGCGGATCGCGTGGCTCGGGTATTCGGGGTGGAGAACTTCGACCTCTACGTGCATCGTGCTCACGCCGGTAGCGTCGAGGTGGAGTTCGGAGATCCACCGGCGCTGTTGGTGCCGGCTCACGTCACGACCCTGGCGGAGAGCCAGCAGGTGTTTCTCTTCGCGCGCGCCATGGCCAGCATCCGCCGCGGGGTGCACGCCGTGGAGAAGCTGATGCCGCGCCACGTCGAGGAGTTGCTCAACGCGACCACGCGGGCCTTCGTGCCCGGTTTTGGCGGAGCGGATCCCGAGCTCGACAACCTCTCGCGGCGCATCGCGAAGGCGATCTCCAGAAGAACCCGCAAGGCGCTGGAGGAGAGCGCCCCGCTCTACTCGGGCGAGCCAGTCACTCACGTCGAGGAGTGGTGTCGGCGCCTACGCCTGAGCTCGGCCCGCGCCGCTCTGGTCATCTCGGACGACTTGCCCGGCACCATCAACCTACTCCGGCGCACCGAGGGCGACCTGGCGGGTCTGCGTGGCCCCGCGCTGGCCCAGGGCATGGCGCTGATCGACGACCTGATGCGCTTCTGGGTGAGCGAGTCTGCATTCACGTTGCGTCGCCACGTGGGAATGACCTGAGGAAGACGGTGGCGAGGGCAGCCGTAGTCTGGGCTTGGAGAGTGCGTTTCCCGAGTCTGACTTCGGTCCGTTCGGCGGTACGCTGGGGCCGCGCTGGCTTGGTGTCGGGGCTCGGCGTGCTGGCGGTCGGTGCTTGTGGCAGCCCCGCCGCGGGCAAGCTGGCAGCTGAGACCGCCGGTGCGCTCATCAACGGCGCGACGTCGGGTTCGGATCGTCCCCCCGATTTCGTGGGGAAGGGGCCCTACTGTGATCTCTGGCGGTCCTCCGACCGCGCCTGTCCCGCCCTCCCGGATTGCTCGCGTCTCGGCTCGAGACGGTTGTCGACCAACGCTTGCGTGCGGGACGACCGACTGTTGCCAGTGACCAGTTGTCTCGGGGACCGCTGGAACGGCAAGCAGCCGCGAGCGTGTCAGAGCGGGGTCTTCCCAGGATGCGCCGGTCTGGTGGAGGAGTCCTGCTGGGAGTTCGACGAGCTGGTGTGTCTGGAGCCCGGCGGGAACAAGCGGCTCCTGGAGTGCTGCGTGGGTGCTCGCTCCGACTGCGTCAGCAATACGTACTCCTTGGTGGAGCCGCGCGGCGCGCACTCACCCCCTGAAACACTCGATGCAGGGCAGGAGGCCTCGGACGCGAGCGCCACGGACGCCAGAGTCGCTGACCCGGACCTGGCGGACTAGCTGCTAGTTGGCCTTGCCGCCCGCGCCGCCGCTTCCAGCACAGGGGTTGACCAGCGGCTGACTCGGGATCAGGCCCCCGAACTTGCCTGGGTAGCCAGTGAGCTGGATGCCGATGCTCACCGCGTCGCAGACGGCGCCTGGGCCTCCGGTGCCCTTGGTCGCGCGGATGTCGGCGCTATTCTGGAGCAGGTTCTGCACCAGGCCGTACTCGAGGCTGTTGGGGCAGATGTTGATGTACACCAACGTGTCGAGCACGTCCTGGGCGCCCCAACGCCCCGCCAGCTGCACGTTGGCGAGGCTGCGGCCGTCCGCGCTGATCTGTCCGGTGAGCGTGGCGTCGGTGAGCTTCAGGAACACCTGACCGTCGCTGGTCTGGAAGGGGAACGCGGAGCGATCGGGGAGACGCATCACCAGCACGCGACCCGCGACGTAGGCGTTGTCGTTGCCGATCACCGGTGAGTTGACGTCACCGTTGTTGAACGCGGCGTCTGGCACGTAGAAGCTGTCAGTCCCATCCCAGCTCGGCATGCCCGGGTCGGTGCTTCCGTCGGGAATCGCGTACGCCGTTTCTGCCATCCAGACCTGGACCGACGGGTCGTCGTCCTCGCCGTTCCAGCCGTCGACGTGGACCACGATGGCGGACTTGCCCTCGTTCTGGTTGCTCTGCGCCGACTGCTGGATGGTGACGTCTGCTGCCTTCAGCAGGGGAATGACCGTGCTGCCAAACGCGTTGTCGACGCCGGCGTTTCCGTCGCGCTGAGGTCCGCTGGCGTTCTCGGCAAGACACTCCACCGGGTTGTCCGGGGGCTGCGTGCAGACTCCGTCGAGGTCGAAGCCGATGTCCTTCCAGAGCGGATCGGGCTGGTCGATCACGATGTCCTTGAGCACCCAGATCGTGGTGGGCGCGCCGCTGCCAGTGTCCTGAACTGCAGGACGCGTTGGGGGCTGCCGAGAGCCGCAGCCACCAGCTCCGCTCGTGCCGCCGCTGCCAGAGCTGCCCGCTACGCCCGCGCTGCCCCCCATCGCGCCGCTGGCGCCCGTCGCACCGCTGCCGGCGCTCCCACCGTTGCCCGCCGTTCCACCGCTGGCGCCGCTACCTGCGCTTCCCCCGGCGTCGCCTGCGTCGCCCGAGAAGTATCCGTCCAGGTCTTTGCCCACCACCGAACAGCCAAGCAGTCCAAGCAGTCCAGACAAGGCTGCGAGTCGGGGCCAGGTGTGGGATCGCGGTTGGGGCCCGTGCATGAGGATCGGCGTACTCCAAGCAGTGAGAGGAAGAAGCGGAAGCCGCTGCTTGGATCATCCCTCAAGTTCGTCGCATCGCAAAGCCAGGTTCCCCAAACGGTCAGCGCATTGCCGAGCGGGAATGTGGACGGCGCTCGCCGGCTCACTCGCTACCAACCAGTTGTCTGGTGAGCTCGTGACCTGCGGCTGCATCCCACCTGCAACCACGTTGGCGTTCATGGCTGCCCGCGGTTGTCCAGCGATCCACGCCGCGACGCGCCGCGGCGGACCTGCAAGATGTTGCGTTCTTTGCCCCGCGACAACGCGCTTCGAGGTTCCGCCGCTACGGCGCCGCTTGTGAAGAAGGCGGATTCACGTTCGAGTTACATGCTATCGTTTACGCGGTCCGGGCGGCTCCCTGGCTCCGTTTGGTGAGAAAGCCAGGGGAGCGGGCCACGCAGGTTCGGGGAACCGAGCTCGAGACAGAATGAGTCACAAGGCAGCTTCCGTGTCCGCAATTTCGCATCCTCGTCACAGCGCGGATCGAGAACGACTCGATGGTCGGTACGAGTTGTTCGAGGAGATCGCCATCGGCGGCATGGCGACGGTTCAACTCGGGCGCCTGTTGGGACCGGCGGGGTTCACGAAGCCGGTGGCGATCAAGCGGGTGCACCGACACCTGGTCGGTGAACCCGAGTTCATCGAGATGTTCCTCGACGAGGCGCGTCTGGCTGCCCGCGTGCGACATCCCAACGTGGTCCCCACCCTCGACGTGGTTCAGCGTGGGGAAGAAGTCTGCCTGGTCCTCGACTACGTGGAGGGCGAAGCGTTCAGCAAGCTGCTGAAGTTCGCCCGCAAGACTGGCATCGAGGTCAAGCCGGAGCTGGTCGCTGCGGTCATGATCGGTGCTCTCTACGGGCTCCACGCCGCGCACGACGCGCGGGACGAGAACGGTGACCCGCTGGGTATCGTCCACCGAGACGTATCACCCCAGAACATCATGCTGGGGGTCGATGGCATCCCGCGCGTGCTCGATTTCGGCGTCGCCAAAGGTTCCGGGAGGATTCAGGCGACGCGAGATGGCCAGCTCAAGGGCAAGGTCCGCTACATGGCGCCGGAGCAGGCCCGCGGTGAGGAGATCTCCTCTCGGACCGACATCTACGCGGCGGGGGTGGTGCTCTATGAGTCGCTCACGGGTCAGCGTATCGTCGACGGCGAGAACGAGATCGCGCAGCTGAACCAGGTGCTCGAGGTAGAGGCGCCGAAGCCGAGCGACGTGGACCCGGCGTTCGCGCCCTTCGATCCCATCGTGGCCAAGGCGTTGGCGAAGGACGCAGCAGAGCGCTACGAGACCGCTCGAGACATGGCAGTCGAACTCGAGCGCGCGATTCGACCCATGTCCAACTACGAGGTCGGCGAGTGGCGGAAGCAACTCGCGGCCCCGCCTCTGGCGGACCGTGCTGCGAAGATGCGCCGCATGGAAAAGTGCGCGGCGGGTGAG
>JAGQIY010001043.1 GCA_020430865.1 Myxococcales bacterium | reverse complement strand
GAGCACGGTCACGGGCCGAGCAGCGACGAGTAGCCGAAACTCGCCGGATCACCGGGGGAAGGAGCCTGCGAGCGAGACTCGCGAGCGCCCGAGGTGGTGTGTCGCGTTGCGTCATTCCCTACCACGTGGTAGGCCATAGCCGTCCGAGCGTTAGGTTCCTGGATGGCTGCCTTGACCCCTCACCCCCTGCCCATGCGCGAGAAGATCCTGGTCGAAGCGACCCGGTTGTTTGCGCGACACGGCTACGATGGCACCAGCCTGCAAGCGATCGCCGATGCCGTGGGGATCAAGAAGCCGAGCCTGATCCACCACTTCGCTTCCAAGGACCTGCTCCGCCAGGCGGTGCTCGACGCCCAGCTCGCCCACTGGAACGAACTGTTGCCCCGCCTCGTCCTGGCGGCGGCCGCCGGCGAAGATCAGTTCGACGCGGTCACGCGGGAGATCGTGCGCTTCTTCAGCACCAACCCGGATCGCGCCAGGCTACTGGTGCGTGAGGCGCTGGATCGCCCGGACGACATGCAGGAGCGCTTCAGTAGACTGGTGGTCCCGGTCGTGGGGAGCCTCGCCCAGCTGATCCGGCGCGGTCGTGGCAAGGCGGTTCACCCCGACGTGGACCCGGAGGCCTATGTCTTCCACGCCATCAACCTGTTCATCAGCGGCGTCGCCTTCGCAGACAGCTTTCAGCGTCTGATGCCCGACGGCAGGAAGCGCGGTCCGGCGCGGGATCGCCTGACACAGGAGCTCCTGCGTATCGGCAAGTCGAGCCTGATCCGCCCGCTGGCGAATCAGGCGTCGGACACTGACATTGCCCCGAGGAAGCGAACGGCTTCGAGGGGTAGATCCAATGCCTCTCGGGCGCCGCGGAGCGCCCCCCGAGAAACGGAGTGAGTATGGCCAACTACTTCAAAGACAACGCAGACCTCGCCTACTATTTCGAGCGGGGCATCGACTGGGAGCCCCTGGTGCGGGTCACCGAGAACGACTTCAGGAGTCCCGACGGCTTCAAGAGCGTCGAGGAGGCTACGGAGTTCTATCGACAGGTCGCGGAGATGGTGGGCGAGTTCGTCGCCGAGCAGATCGCGCCCGTCGCCAGCAAGATCGATGAGCAGGGGGTCCTGCTGGAGCACGGCGAGGCCAAGGTTCCGCCCGAGCTAGAGGCGATCTTCGGTCAGCTGGCGGATCTCGAGCTACACGGCCTGGTGACGCCTCGGGAGCTGGGTGGTCAGAACGCGCCGATGCTGCTGTACTACATCAACGCCGAGCTGTTCGGTCGCGGCGACACCAGCATCATGACCCATCACGGTTTCCATGCGGGAATTGCGATGGCCATGCTGGTGTTGAGCATGGTCGAGGGCACCACTGAGTTCGACGCCGAGGGGGGCGTGATCAAGGCCACGCGCTTCGAGGAGCAAATCCGTGAGATCAGCTCCGGCAAGGCCTGGGGCTGCATGGACATCACGGAGCCAGACGCGGGCAGCGACATGGCGGCGCTGAAGGCCTACGCCGAGCAAGACGAAGCGGGGAACTGGTTCGTCACGGGTCAGAAGATCTTCATCACCTCGGGCCACGGCAAGTACCACTTCGTGATCGCGCGCACGGATCGCGACCCCGCAAGCGGCCTGGAGGGGCTGGGCATGTTCCTGGTCCCCACCTACGACGAAGACGCGGACGGCAATCGCGTCCGAGTCGTGACCATCGATCGCCTCGAGGAGAAGCTCGGACACCACGGGTCGGCCACCGCGAGCCTCAGCTTCGATCGCGCGCCCGCACAGCTGGTCGGTAAGCCGGGGGACGGGTTCCGCTACATGCTCGTGCTGATGAACAACGCCCGCGTGGGTGTCGGGTTCGAGAGCCTGGGCCTGATGGAGGCCGCGTATCGCAAGGCGATCGCCTACGCCGAAGAGCGCAGGTCGATGGGCAAGAGCATCGACCGCCACGAGATGATCGCGGACTACCTCGACGAGATGCGGACGGACATCCAGGCGGTGCGCGCGCTGGCGGTCACTGCTGGTTACCACGAGGAAATCGCAACGAAGCTCGAGCGCGTGCTGCCGAATCTCACGCCCGATGAGCTGGAACAGCAGCGCTTCAAGCGCGAGGCCAAGCAGCATCAGCGCATCGCGCGCCGCCTCACCCCGCTGCTGAAGTACATCGCGGCGGAGAAGGCGGTCGAGCACGCGCGCCGCTGTATCCAGATCCACGGCGGAAACGGCTATATCACCGAGTACGGCGCGGAGAAGCTGCTGCGGGACGCCATGGTGTTGCCGATCTACGAAGGCACGAGCCAGATCCAGAGCCTGATGGCGATGAAGGACACGTTGATGGGCATCATCAAGAGCCCGCAGGAGTTCGTGCGACGCGTGGCCCAGACACGCTGGAAGGCGCTCTCGGCGCGTGACCCCCTGGAGCGCCGCGTCGCCAAGCTCACTCAGGTGTCTCTGGGGGTTCAGCAGCACCTGCTGGCGCGCACCGCCGGGGCCAAGTTCCGCGCGCTCGTCGGCAAGCCGGTTGGTGAGTGGCCGAGCACGCTGTTCGATGGCTGGGATCCAAAGCGCGACTTCCGCTTCGCGATGCTCCACGCCGAGCGCCTGTGTCGGGTCCTGGTGGACGAGGCGATAGCCGAGATCCTGCTGGCTCAGGCCAAGCAGCACCCCGAGCGTGCCGAGCTGCTGGAGCGCTTCCTGGATCGCGCAGAGCCCCGCGCGCGCTTCCTCCACGACGAGGTGACGACCACGGGCGCGCGCCTGATCGAGAGCCTCGAAGAGGCCGAGCCGCCCGCAGTGGTCGGCGCCGCCGAGTAGGCGACTCAACGAGCGGCGGGAGCCTGGGCTCCCGCCCGCTTCGTCGCCAGCCAGCCGTGGACCTGCTCGTCGAGCACGGGGAGGGGAAGTGGACCTCCCCCGAGTACCACGTCATGGAACTCCCTGAGGTCGAAGGCTGGCCCAAGCGCGGCCTCCACCTCTTTCCGTAAGGCAAGGAAACGCAGCTGCCCGACCTTGTACGCCAGTGCCTGACCTGGCCAGCTGATGTAGCGATCCACCTCGTTCTCGATGTTGTTCCTGGTCAACATCGTGTTGTCGAACATGAAGCGCTCCGCCTCACTACGGCTCCAGCCCATGGAGTGGATTCCGGTATCGACGACCAGGCGCGACGCTCGCCAGGTGTCGAAGGACAGCATGCCCAGTCGCGACAGGTCGTCCGAGTAGAGCCCGAGCTCATCCGCCAGGCGCTCCGAGTACAGGCCCCAGCCCTCGACGAACGCGGTGTTGTAGGCGTGCTTGCGAAACGCCGGCAGCTCCGGCAGCTCTTGTGCGATGGCGATCTGCAGGTGATGTCCAGGTACCGACTCGTGGAAGGCCAAGACCTCCGCCTCATGGCGCGGGCGGGTGCGTGGGTTCAGCAGGTTGACGAAGTACTCGCCGGGTTTGCCGCCACCAGGCTCCGGTGGGCGGTAGTAGGCGATGGGGGAGAACGGCGCTTCGTAGTCCGGGATCGGACGCACCACACAAGGCGCCTTGGGCAGGCGGCCGAAGACCGCTGGAACGGCTGCCTGAGCGCGCTTCAGGGCCGCCTCCGCGGCGTCCTCGATCTGCGCTGCGTTCGCGAAGAAGAGCGCGGGATCCTCTCGCAGCCTGGCCTGAATGAACCGCAGGTCGATCGACTCCGGCTTTGCCTCCGCAGCGAACACGCGCTTCCCGAGTGTGACGATCTCGCCATGAATGTTGCGTAGCTCGTCCTGGCCCAGCTGATGCAACTCGGCAGCGCTCTGCTCGAGGGTCGTGTGGTGCCGGATCTCGGCGGCATAGCACGCCTCACCGAGGGGTAAGGACCCGATGCCCTCGTGCGCCGAGTTGCGCGCGTGCGGGAGCAGTTCGCGTTCGAGGAAGCTCACGAAACGCGCATGGGCCGGCCTGATCTGGCGCTCCACCTCGTTTCGGAGCTTCCGGGCCAGCTCACTCCGTTCCTGCTCAGGCCACTCCTTCGGGAGGTCATCCGCCGCGCTGTAGAGCGGCCACTCGTCGAGCGGCTTCGCAAGTTCCGTGCGGTACTGTTTTATGACACGCTTCAGGATCGCGCGGCTCTCGACCAGGCCCTGCTGCTTGCCGACGCGTAGGTTCTCGATATCCTGAGCCACGAGCTTGCTCACGCCTCGGTAGCGGTCCAGCAGCGCCTTTCCGCTGCCCAGGGACGTCAGCCGGGCGAGCTCCGGCAGACGATTCAGGTCCACCAGTGGGTTCGAGCGCGCGTCGATCGACCAGTACTCGTACTTGCAGACGAAGCTCGCGACTCGAGTTGCTTGCATGTCGATGAACAGACGCCTGGTCAGCCGATCCTCCGCGGAGAGCTCAACGTCGTTCAAGTCCAGGGCGTCGCTCAGAAATGTCCGCTGCTCCGCGCGCCACGCGGCCAGAGCGGACCGCGAGTGATCCGGTAGCTCAGCCTGCAACTCGGCGACGCCCAGATCACTGGCCCACAGCGGATCGTGCTCGAGGTCGCTCTCGAACTGCTGCTGCAGCAGGCGCGCGAGGCGTTGGTCGCTCGTGCCCGCGTTCGCGTCCTTCGGCAGCCACGAGGGACACGCCCAACCCGCGGGGTTCGCCTTGGGCATCGTCTTCGAGGCCTCGGGCGGAGGCGCCCCAGCGCAGCTCGCGAGCAAGAGCACACCGAGGGGCGCGAGGATCCGAGAGGCCAGCTCTTCCATCGCCGGCACCCTACTCAAAAGCTGCACGGCTCAAAAGCGCCGGGCTGAGCTCGAGGGGGCGTGCTGGCTGTCGCGTGTGGCCTGGCGGGCGCGGTTGCGGTGCGCCGTCCTCCGCACTATCCACCGCGTAGGTTCGCGTCGCCGGCCCGGGAAAGGAAAACGTGGAGAGCTTCGACTACGTAGTGATTGGTGGTGGCAGCGGTGGCCTCGCTTCGGCCCGGAGAGCCGCGAAGCACGGGGCCAGGGTGGCCCTGGTCGAGAGCGGTCGCCTGGGCGGGACGTGCGTGAACGTGGGCTGCGTGCCGAAGAAGGTGATGTGGAACGTGGCCAGCGTCGCCGAGGCGCTGCATGACGCTCGGGACTACGGCTTCGACCTGGGTGCGGTGCCGGCGCTCGACTGGGCGCGCATCAAGCAGAAGCGCGACGCCTACGTAGAGCGGCTGAACGCAATTTACGCACGGAATCTGGACAACGACGGTGTTCGTCATCTCGACGGCTGGGGTCGCCTCGAAGGTCCGAGCGAGGTCGTGGTGGAGTCCACGCGGGGGAGCGAACGGCTCAGCGCGCGCCACGTGCTGATCGCCACAGGGGGACGTCCGCGGCTACCGGGCTTGCCGGGAGAGGAACTCGGGATCACCAGCGATGGCTTCTTCGAGCTGGAGTCCTTGCCGAAGCACGTGGCGGTGGTCGGCGCGGGCTACATAGCCGTCGAGCTCGCCGGCATCTTCAATGCCCTGGGCTCGGAGGTCACGCTATTGATCCGCAGGGAACAGTTGCTGGGTGGTTTCGACTCGATGTTGCGCGACACGCTGATGGAGGAGATGCTGAAGGCAGGCGTCAACATCGAGACCTGTATTCACCTGCAGTCAGTCAACCGCAACGAGCAGGGAAAGCTCGAGCTGCGGGGGGCGGGAGGCGAGGAGCTCGGGGGCTTCGACCGGCTGATCTGGGCCATCGGTCGTGACCCCAACACGCGAGACATCGGACTCGACCGAGCCGGAGTCGAGGTCAGGGCTGACGGGGTGATCCCCGTCGACGACTTCCAGAACACGAACGTGCCCGGCGTCTACGCGGTGGGAGACGTGATAGGGAAATGGGAGCTCACTCCGGTGGCCATCGCCGCGGGACGTCGCCTGGCCGACCGCCTCTTCGCTGGACAGGGCGACGCGCGGCTGGAGTACGAAGAGATCCCCACCGTGGTGTTCAGCCATCCACCGATTGGCACCGTGGGCATGACGGAGGAGCAGGCGCATGAACTCTACGGCATGAGCGGCGTGCGCTGCTACACCACTCGCTTCACCAACATGTATCATGCTGTTACCGAGCGGAAAACTGTCACCGCGATGAAGCTGGTGACCATCGGGGCCAAGGAGAAGGTGGCCGGGATCCACGTGATCGGAATGGGCGCCGACGAGATGATCCAGGGCTTCGCCGTGGCGCTGCGCATGGGCGCGACCAAGGCAGACCTGGATCGCACGGTGGCGATCCATCCCACGGCCTCCGAAGAGCTGGTGACGTTGCGTTAGCGGGGCGCCACGGAGCGGGCTTTCCTGCGCCCGGGCGCTCCGCCAGTTCATCGTTGACGGGGACGACTGCTTCGCCGACCCTGCGCGGCGCCTCCCGAGGAGTTCCCATGCAACATTCACGCGGCGCCCAGGGCGTCATCGCAGCCAAAGCTCTCAGCTCTTCGTCCACTCGGATTGGGGGTGAGGCGCGACGTCCGTCAGCGCGGTCCGGCGCTCGTCGCCTCGGGATCGGGGCGGCGCTCGGCGCGTTGGTCGCGGGCGGTCTCGTCGCCTGCGGTGGCCCTGCTCCCGGCCAGCGAGGCAACCTCGCGGATTCGACCGCCATCGGCAAGAATCGTTGCGCGGACGCGGCGACCAGTCAGCTGCGTCCGTTCATCGTCGAGTGGGACGCTACGGATCTCGCGAGCTTCGAGGCCCGCGCCGCTCGCGACATCGTCTTCGTGAAGTACGAGGGCTGTCAGCTCACGGTCATCGAAGGCTGCAGCGACGCGGGGATCCCTGGCAAGTACGGTCGCTACCAGCCACCGCAGTTCACCAGCGGCACCCTGGAAGGCTTCGAGATCAAGAACGAGGACGAGCTCTACGCGAAGCTCCCCCTCGGCGTGGCGTCCTTCGGGGGCCGACTGTCGATGGGGGAGAGCCTGAAGCTCAGCTACTACGTCACCGGGACCGCCAGCGCGTCTCGTGAAAGCATTACTCGCGCGGAAATCGAGACCAACCCCAAGTGCGCTCAGGCAACGCACTTCGTCTCTTCCTACAACCTCGGCGCCTTCGAGCTCGACAGCCGCAAGGCGACGGCCGCGTCCGCCGAGGTGGGTGTTGGCGACATCGGGGGCGGGGGAGAGCACCGGCGCGACGAGAAGAACCTGAAGCGCGGTGGAGAGATGGACGACTGCAAGACCCAGGCGCAGCGCGCGTGCCGAGTGCCCATCCGCGTCGTCTTGCAGCCGCTGGGCGCCGGAGCCGAAGCAGGAGACGCAAGCCTGGGCGTCGCGCCCCCGCCCGCGCCGCCGCCGGTCGATCAGACGCCCGCCGGTCAGGCCCGGACGCTGCGCTTCGAGGCGAACAAGAAGCGGGACAACGGGGACGGGGCGGGCTGCCTCGCCGATCTGGAGCGCGCCGAGAAGCTGGATCCTCACGGTGCGGATCAAGGCACGCAGTACACCCACGCCGTGTGTGAAATGCTCGCTGGCATGTGCGAGGCTGGCAAGAAGCACATGCGCGAGTTCCTCGCGGCACAAGACGCCGGACGCAAGAAGACGGACAAGGAGCTGGACGCCCAGGTTGCTGGCTCGGCGAACACCTACTGCCCAGCGTCTCGGGGCGGCACGCCGCAGGAACGGATCACGCGCGCCATGAGCGCCATTGGTCAGGCCCAGGCGCGCGGCGAGACGGCGCGCTGCGTGGAGGAGGCGGAGGCGATCGCGAAGCTCATCCCGAGCCTACCGATGCCGAAGCACATGCCGCCGCGCTCGCTCGCCAACGGCGTCCTGATGCAGGCTGCCACCTGCCTGCAAGCGGCAGGCAAGTGTGAAGCCGCCGACGAGTGGTACGCGCGCTACTACGAAGCTCAGTTCAAGGGCACGATGTCTGACGCGGAGTACGCGAAGGTCGCCAAGCAGAGCTTGGATGTCTTCTCCAAGCGCTGCACGAAATAGGTTCCCTAGCGGCAGGCCCGGCGCCGCTCGCGGCGCACCAGCGTATCCTCCCCCCCGAACCCGGCTCCGGAGCTTTGGCAGGCGGGCTTGGCGCACATTCCCTTGGTCTCCGGAATAGAACACGTTCTACTCATGACGCCCGCGGGACGTGGGCAGTCGGAGGTCAGATGAAGACGCAGCTGTGTCAGGAGTTGGGGATCGAGGTTCCGATCTTTGCGTTCACGCGCAGCCCCAAGGTGGTGATCGAGGTCTCCCGCGCCGGTGGGCTCGGGGTGCTCGGGGCGATCGGCTACACCACCGCTGAATTCGCCGAGACGATCGAGCTGGTACACAAGGAGCTGAACGGGCTGCCCTTTGGCGTCGACGTCGTGATGCCCGCGGGCTTCGTGGGCGCCGACAGCGGTGGCATGGCGAGCGCAGCGGAGTACCACCAGATGCTGCCCGAGGAGCATCGCAGCTTCCTCAACCAGCTGCTGGAGGAGCACGGCGTTCCGCCGCTTCCCGAGGGATCTACGGCCGCGCAGGCCATGCAAGGCTGGACGGATCAGGTCAGCAAGAAGCAGGTCGACATCGCGCTGAAGTACCCGATCAAGCTGATCGCCAACGCGCTGGGGCCTCCGCCGAAGGACGTGATCGATCTCGCGCACCAGCACGGCGTGAAGGTTGCGGCGCTGACTGGCAAGGTGAAGCACGCGAAGAAGCAGGTAGAGGCCGGCGTGGACATCATCATCGCTCAGGGCACCGAGGCCGGTGGACACACCGGGGAGGTCTCGAGCTTCGTGCTCACACCAGCGATCGTGGAGGCAGTGGCTCCCGCCCCGGTGCTGCTCGCTGGCGGTGTCGGTAGCGGTTCACAGGTCGCGGCTGCGCTCGCAATGGGGGCGCAGGGTTGCTGGCTCGGTTCACTGTGGCTGACGACGGCGGAGGCGATGGAGTCCGCGCCCGTGAAGCAGCGGCTGCTCGACGCCGGCTACGACGATACCCTGCGCTCGAAGGCCGTGAGCGGGAAGCCGGCGCGTCAGCTGAAGACCAAGTGGACCGACGCCTGGGAGGATCCGAAGAACCCCAAGCCTCTGCCGATGCCCCTGCAGTTCATGCTGATCGCCGAGGCGCAGTCACGCATCCACCGCCACGTCGAAGCGACGGGTGACACCACGCTCCTGATGCAGCCGGTCGGGCAGATCGTCGGGCGCATGAACGAAGTGAAGCCAGTCGCCGAGGTGATGCGTGAGCTGAAGCAGGGCATGCGTGAGGCCCGGGATCGCTTGAACTCTCTGAGCTGAGGCGTACCCCACGAGCGCGCGGCCCCGCGGTGTTTCCGCGGGGCTTTGGCGATCCCAGGCGAGGGGCTCAGGCTTTCGTGTTGCGCTCGACCTCGGCCACGATGTCTGCCGCGACGTCGCGATCGATGTCCAGGGCCTCCGCGGTTTCCATGATCAGCTCGCGCTCGCTGGTGCGAATGATGCCGTCCGCGGCCGTGACCTGAACCGCCAGGCTGAGGGCCACTCGGCGCACGTTCGGGTCCGACAGGCGCTCCTTGACGCTGGCCAGTCGTGTGTCCCGCCCTTCCGCTTCGAGCTTCTGCTGCATGCTCGCGAAGAACAGATCGAACTTCGCGCCGCCAAAGCGACCGTCGGTGAGCGACTCGACGCTGGCCTGGAAGTGCTTGCGCTCCTCGTCGCTCAGCTCGCCGTC
The DNA here is from genome assembly GCA_020430865.1 of Myxococcales bacterium. The sequence goes on along the minus strand of JAGQIY010001043.1, from coordinate 920 downwards.
GGCAAACGCCGCGAGGAACATCATCTCGGTGAGGGCCTCGAGCTTCGGATCGTCGAAGTCGCGGACGAAGGCGGGATCGGTGTGGGCCATGGCGCGGGAGTATAACCAGGGCGCCTTCGACACCAACGCCTTTCCCGCGCTGGGAGCCCTCAGCCGCTCTCGCGTTCCTGCGTCGGGCGCGCTTCAGCGCCCGTGAGCGCGCTCACCAGCTCCGTTGCGTAGCTCCCCGACGGCAAGCCAAAGCTCAGGCGCAGCGCGTCGCCATCGGCCTCGAGCCGGAGCTGCTCCGGAAACAGCAACAGGTCGCGGCGCGTCCCTGGGGCCAGCTTCGCGAAGGGGCGAGGCAACGAGTCGAGACCCAGTGCGGCGGTTGCGGAACGCTCCAGTTCTCCTGCCTGGTCGTCGGCTTGGAGCATCTTTGGGCCCGTCATCGGGCCCGTGGGCAGGATGTCGTGGGTCTCCCAGCGCTCGAGCTCGCTCTCCACCGTCTGGATCCGGAAGTGCTTGCCAGTGTTGGCGAGACGCACGATTTCACCAGCCAGAGGCCGCTCGAGTCCCGCTTCGCGCCGTGAGGTGAGGTAGCGGTTGAAGACCTCGGATTGCAGAACGCTCGCGTACAGCCGTGGCTGGAAGCCGCGCCCCCGCGCGCCCCTCTTCAGCCAGAAGCGGGCGCGCCCGAGGTTCTGGCCGTGATTGCCGAAGCGCTGGGGGCCGAAGTAGTTGAAGACGCCCTGGCGCTCGACGGCCTGGCTGAGCGCTGCCCAGCGGACCTCCCAGTCCGGCACGCAGCCTTGGAGCCTGAGGCTGAAGCGATTGCCCAGCAGATGCCCGGTTCGCAGCTTGTTCGTGTGGCGCGTTACCTCGAGGATCTGCGCTTGCGCCGGGAGCTGCCAGGTGTCGGGGGGCTTCGCCGAGTCCGG
>JAGQIY010001042.1 GCA_020430865.1 Myxococcales bacterium | reverse complement strand
TGCGACGTCTGGCCGCAGCGATGCGAGATGGCGCTTTCTCACCGCCCTGGGCGCGTGGATGATGAGCCTCGCCGCGCTTGTCGACTTCGCCCGCCTTGACTCCTGCGGCACGCTGCCTCAAACCTCGCCGGGGTCGTCGCGGCGCAAAGACCGCGCACTCGTCTCTCATGTCCAGCGCGCCACGGCTGCTCACCCTCAAACCCGGAACCGACGTCGTCAAGGCGCTGGCCGACGGAGCGCGTGGCGGCTTCGTCCAGGCGAGCGGTGAACTCCGGGGCGCTGAGGTGCGGGTGGTGGGTGACGGGGCTCCGATGCGCAGCGTTCCCGGACGTGCGACGTTGGTGTCGCTGAGCGGACCCGCTGAGGGGCCGCTGACAGCCTGTCTGGTTCGGGCCAAGGAGAACTCCAGCGAGGTCGTCGCGGGGATCTTGCTGCGTGGAAAGGTCCAGGAGGTCCACGCGCTGGTCCACGCCGTGGGTGAAGTGGACGCCGAGACGGCGGACGAAGCCAGGCCAGCAGTGCCGCGAGGAGAAAGCTGGGCGGCCCAGGCGCAGGCAGCGATCGTTGAAGCCAGCGAGGAGGAGGAGGACGTCGGTTTCCCCGAGCCGGGAGATCGAATCCAGCATTTCGCCTTCGGCTTGTGCGACGTGCTGGGGGTGGACGGCGAGCGTCTGCGCATTCGCGACGTGAAGGGTGGGGGTCGCGTGCGCGAGATCTCCACCACCATCCTCACCATCGAGGCGCCCAAGCTGCGCGACGGCTTCAGGGTGTTCCGCCTCAGCCGCGGAGGCTGAGCCATGGAGCAACCCTCGGAGATTCTGCGCGCTGCGGACGAGGAGCTGGCGGCGAGCGGCGTGCTTCGGCGTTCGCTCTGCCCCGAGCGTCAGCTCGCCACTTCCTTGCTGGATTTGGGGGCGAGGTTGCGCTCGGAGATTCCTCGCGGATGCGAAGGAGCGTTCGCGAGGGGCCTCGCGAGCATCGCCAGGGCTGAGCTGCGGAACTTCCCTGAGAACATCTTCTGGGACTTCGACTACACCGCCTCGAGCCTGGTCGAGGAAGCCTCTGCCGCCGTCGAACCCGCGCGCCACTTGACCCACGCCTGCGCGCTGATCGTGGAGCTCCAGGATCTCTTTGGCAGCGCGACGGAGATCCGCTTTCGTTACGGCCACGACTTCATCTACGGCTACGACTGGGCGAAGTGGGTGCGCAAGGATCCAGCTGCCCGCCGTGGGGTTGGTCCGTTCGACCTGGAGTTCTTGCGCTTCCTGCACCATCGAGGTCACGAGCTACTCGAGCTGATCGCCGAGGACGACACGAAGTACCCCACGCTGCGCACGTCGGAGCCGCGGAACCCCTTCGAGTTCTCCCGCGAGCCGAGCGCCGAAGCCGCGCTTCACGAGAGCTTGGCCAGGGATCATCTGCTGCCCGTCGAGAGCTGGCGCCTCGATGCCACGCCGGTCTGGGACAGGCCATTTCAGCGGCTGAGGCGCGAGCGCGCCGAAGCGCTGGGGCTTGCCAGGTCGGGCCGAGGGCGCTGACGCGAGCTCACCCCCCGACCCACAGCAGCGCTGACCAACCAGCGAACAGCAGGCTGATGGCGGTGCCGTTCAGCAGAACGAACCGTCGGCAACCCGCGCGGTCGTCGGCGTCCGCGCTGTCGATGTGCCGCAGGTTGCCAAGCAGCAGCGCCACCACGAGCGCGATCAGCGTGGCGGTCCTGGTGTAACCGGCGTCGGGCACGATGATCGGCGTGGCGAGCGCGGCGCACCCGATCAGAATCAGGCTGTTGCGTCGCGCGACCCGCGGCGTCGCTCGCACCACATACGTGAATTTCCCGGTGGCAGCGTCTGCGGGGTGATCCGGTAGCGCCGTGGTGACGTTGCCCGCGTAGCCGATCAGGAAGGCCGGCATCAGGCTCGTCCAGCTGAGGTTCTGGAGGCCTCCGGTCTGGGCGCTGAAGCCGACCAGCGGCAGCACGACGCCGAGCCCCAGGGCCTGCAGCAACTCCCCTCCCC
>JAGQIY010001041.1 GCA_020430865.1 Myxococcales bacterium | reverse complement strand
GGTTCTTCTCGAAGGTGCGCGACACGCGCTCGCGTCGCACGCGATCCATCAAACCGCCAATCACGCCACCGAGACCCCCGCCCACCACGGCGCCGATCGTGGTCGCGAGCCAGCTGCCGCTGAACGCCACCGACCCTCCGCACACCACCGCGCCGGCGACGGCGGTCACGGGCAGCCGCGTGGCGGCGCTGGGTGCCTCCCAGCGCAGGTGGTAGGTGCAGGTCGCGTCGCCATCCGCGAGGCAAGAGGTCGAGCTCACCACCGCGTCCGGCAACCCCCAGAGCCTGGGCACCGCGGCGAGCTCCGCCTGGCGCGCGATGCACAGCAAGCGATCGTTCTGGGGCGACTCCGCCTCGGGGCGCGGGGCGTAGACCACCTCCGCCTTGCCGACGCCCGCTTCGTTCAGCGTGTACGTGCCGACCCTGGTCGTTTCCGCAGCGTGCGCCGTCAGGTACCGGTAGGCGTCGATCGGCTGAGACGACACGCGCAGCAAGTTCACGTAGGTCCCGAGGGTCTCGGGGTGAGTCATCCACTCGCCTCGATTCCGTATGGCATCGTCACCCAGCGCCGTGCTCAGCGCGCGCAGCGCCCTGCGGGCCGCCGGGACGCTGATCCACTCCGTCTCGTCATCGAGTACCATCGGCGACAAGCCGACCGTGGAGAGCAGCGCGCGTGCGGTCTTCTCGCCCCGTTCATCGCGCAAGCGCAGCAGATAAGGCTTCAAGATGGCCGCGCGCAGCTCTTCCTTGCCGCCCCCGGTATAGGGGATGCTCTGCATGCGGTTCCTGGACGAGCTGGGAGCCTTGCTGCTCATCAGACTCCCCAGCATACAAGGCTGAAGGCTGGTGCACAGCGCGCTTCTCAGGAGCTGCCAAAAGCCCGGATTCAGAGGTCAGGGCTGCTCCGGGTCGGGCAGGCACTCGCCATCCTGACGACCGAAGCTTCGCAGAGCCTGGGGGAGGCCGAAGGCGAGGCGATCTTCATCGATGACTTCGTGTTCGTGAACGTGGGCGCGGGATACTCGTTCTAGCCGGTCATCTGATCACAGCCTTCTGCAAGCCGTGTGCGCTGGCATGTCATTGGTCATGGCTCCAGGATTTGGGGGGGAGGGTGCCCGCCTCTGGGCGACGAGGTGCCCTTGAAACGAGACGCTCCGGCGATGCGAGGCACGCGGTGCGTTCACCGCAACCTCAACGGCCCGGGGCGCTGTCTCGGCGCCAACGACACGCCAGTGGACGTGTCACCGGATGGCAAGACACGCGTTCCCAATTGAAAAAGCACACAAAAGAGGCTGCTCTTGCGACCCCTGGTCAGCTATGGCATCCGGAAACATCCATGACGCGTGCTGAAGAGCCTTCCGCACCAGACGAGCAGCCCACGCTGACTCAGGCTTCGGAGGGGCCTCTCGCGCCCCAGCCTCCGGACAAGCTGCACGTCGCGCCCACGCGTCCACCCGAGGAGTCCAAGTACAAGACCCTGGAGGTGCGCAGCTTCGAGATCAACGAAGTCGACGACCGCCGCGCCCCGACACGCAAGATCGAGCGCAACCAGGTCCAGGCGCTGCTCGACCAGTACGGCATTGGCGGTCAGCTGCCGCCGAACAGCCCGTTGCCCAACTTGAAGGGCACGCCCGTCCCGGGCACGCCCGTACCCCAGAGCGCGGACGTGCCCCAGGTAGCGTCGGGGAGCGACGCGCCTCGCTCTCGGTATCCTCGTGGAAATACTCCGAGCGCCGGAACCTACGCCTGGCTGTGGATCGCGGTGCTGCTCGGCGCGGCGGTCGTCGGCGTGCTCGTCGGTCTGGTGTTGCTCAAGCTGCGCTAGCGCTCGAGGTCGCCTTCGGGGTGCGTCGCAGGGCCGCCGCCGCCAGCAGGCAGAGCATCGGAGTCACGACGAGGTGATAACGATCGTCCCCGAAGAACACGGCGTGGATCAGGGTCGTGGAGCACAAGAGGCCGAACAGGTAACGGCCGACACCGCCATGGAATGGGCGGCCCGGCAGGGGTAGCAATGCAAGCAGCGGCATCAAGGTCGGTAGCCAGAAGAAGGGGTGCTGATCACTGGTGATCGCGTACCCGGCGAGACCGATCAACACGCTGGCGAGCATGGCCTGGCTCACCCAGGCGAGCGTCGTACGATTGCTGTCTTCCTTGCTCTCGCCTTGCCCTGCACCACGTCTACGACCGGCCAGAGGCAGTCCCACCACGGAGAACGCAGCCACGATCAGCAGGCCGCGGTGGAAGCTCGAGAGCAGGTTTCGCCCGGCTACCCGGCGCTGCTCTGGCCACGCCGTGGGGTTCGCCTCTCTCAGGTACTCGATGGCGAACGACTCGTGGTCGTAGGTGTGCCCGAGCTTCTTGGGCATCAGCGCGAGCCAGCGCTTCGGGTCCTTCAGGATCGCCTCTCGCCCAACCTTGGCCCAGCAGCGGTCCTGCTGCACCTGACCGGTGACGATGGGACATCCGTCCTGCGCTCTCAAGGTGCGGAAACGACCGGTCTCCGTGAGGGCGCCGATGGCGAGGTTCCAGCCACCGTTCGTCGACACGAACGCGCAGCCGTCCATGCGGCTGCAGTTGCGGACCGTCCAGGGCATCACGACCGCGAAGGTCACCGCCAGGGTAGCGCCCGCGAGCAGTACCGCGCGCAAGCGCTTTCCGCCGTGGAGCAGCGCCGAGAGCGGGGCGGCGAGCAGCACCGAGGGCCTGACCAGCGTCGCCAGGCCTAGCAGGACCCCCCCGTACGCGGCACCCTTGAGGCGGTCTCGCCGAGCATGAATGACGAGGGCCGCGCCGCTCAGCAGCAGCGCCGTCAGGAGCTCGTTCATCACCACGGCGCTGTACGCGATCAAGCCCGGGTGCAAGGCGATCAGTCCGGCGGCGACTCGCGCGCGATTCGTACTCAGGAAGCGGCGCCCGAGGCGGTGCCCCACGGCAATCTGCAGCGCGCCGATCGCCGCGTTGGCGATCGGTGCCACGAGCAGGCCGGGCCCGAAGATCAGGTACAGGAAGCCAAGGAACGCGCTGTAGCCGACCGGGTAGTGACACCAGGCCTTCCACACCGCCTGGCCCCCGACGATCACGTCCTCGGAGTAGCCGAGGCCTTCGGCGATGCGTGTGGCGCCAAAGTGGTAATAGTGACCGTCCCACACCGGCTCTCGCGACCAGGCGATCGCCACGTAAAGTCGTGGCAGCAAGCCGAGCAGGCTCACCACCAGCGTAAAGCCCCAGTCAGGGCCCTGGGAGGCGTTCCTGGCTGCGCTGTCAGTCACCGCTCGAGCTCATCCTCACGGATCCACTCCGTGCGCTTGGCGCCACGCGCGGTGCCGCTTGAGGTAGCTGCGGCTGACCTGAGCCGGGTCCACCTTGAGGTACTTGGCCACTTCCTGCACGAAGCCGCGGGTGTACACCGCCGCGGGGAGGCTCCTGAAGTCCTCTTCTTCAATCGCCTTGAGGTGGGAGACGCTGATTTTGGTGCGATTCGCGATCTCTTCGATCTCGATGCCCAGCGACTGGCGCACCTTCTTCAAGAGCGCGCCACTGAACTCAGTTTCCGGGTGGATTTCTCGAGCCAACTCCGCTCGGAGCATAGCGCGCTCAGCCGCGAGGGCCGCGTCGACCTCGGGTCGCGGTGGCTGCTCACCGGCCTCCGCCTCCGGGAACGTCGACTTGTCGTACGCGCGTCGCCGAATGGGATCGAGCAGCGTGTCGTACGCCTCATCGACGCGCGCCCGTTCCCGGGCAAGCTCTTCTTCAGTCAGGAGCGACGTGAGCGGGAGGCTGTCCTGCTGATAGATCTCGCGCTGTCGCTTGTAGGCCCGGCGTAGCTCTTCGTCGCTAGCGCCGCGATGCGTCCACAGCACCTCGTAGAGATTTGGCTCCGCGGGCACGATTGGCACCGGGGTCGCAACCTTGGTCTGCTCGCGGGTGGTCGCTAGCGCCAGGATACGCCGCGCGATGCGCTCGATGTTGCGCGCTGACTTGCTGGTGGGGGAGTCGATCAGCAGCGGACGCCGGCGGACCACCGAGAGCCATACGGAGTCTTCCTGTTCGATGTGCCCGACGTAGTCGAACTCGACTCCCAGGTAGCGCCGGCTCATGTCGCACATCGCGGTGCCGAGGTCGTTGTCCGTGCGTAACCGCGCGGAATTAACCACGAGGCGCGGGCGCAGCTTCGCAAGCTCCGCGGCTGCGAGCTCCGCGACGGAGCTGTCATAGCGCGCGATAGCCCGCACCATCTCGATCGGAGACGGGAGCGGCGGCAGCGGATCCTGGGCGCGCTCGACCATGCGCACCTTGAAACGGTCTTTGATCAGCGTGCGCCGCAACTTGCGCTGGAAGAGCGCGCGGGCGAAG
>JAGQIY010001040.1 GCA_020430865.1 Myxococcales bacterium | reverse complement strand
TTCCTGCAGCGCTACCAGAACAGCTACACGGCGAACTCGGGTCCGTACCGGCTGAGCGACGACGACGTCGAGATGAACAAGTCGCTCACGCTGCGCCGGCGGAGCGACTGGTGGGACCAGGACAACCCGGCCTGGGTCGGCATCCACAACTTCGACGCGTACAACTTCGTCGTCGTGCAGGACATGGGCCTGGCCTTCGAGAAGGCCAAGAAGGGCGAGCTCGACTACTACGTCGTGCCGAAGGCGCAGTGGTGGGTCGAGGAGCTCGTGCCCAGCAAGGTCGACGCCATCAAGCGCGGCCTGATCCAGAAGCGCAAGTTCTTCAACGACGCGCCGATCGGCACGTCGGGCGTGGCGATCAACACGACGCGCCCGCCGCTCGACCAGCTCGACATGCGCAAGGCGCTGCAGCTGCTGCTCAACCGCCCGCGCCTGATCGACAAGCTGTTCTTCAACGAGTACATGGAGCTGACCAGCTACTGGCAGGGCGGCACGTACATGAACCCGAAGAACGAGCTGTTCCCCTACGACCCGTTCGAGGCCGTGGAGCTGCTCAAGAAGCTGGGCTGGACCGAGCTCGACCCGCAGGGCTACCGCGTCAAGGACGGCAAGCGACTGAAGTTCGAGCTGAGCTACTCGAGCCAGCTCTCGGAGCCCTCGCTGACGATCTACCAGGAGGACTGCAAGAAGGCCGGCATCGAGCTCGAGCTCAAGCTGATCGACGCCGCCACGCGCTGGCAGGCCATGCGGCAGCGTGAGTACGACCTGACCTCCACCGCGTGGGGCGCGCTCGTGTTCCCCAACCCGGAGACGTCGTGGGGCGGCCGCCTGGCCGAGATGGTCGACAACAACAACGTCACCGCCTTCTCGAACCCGCGCGTCGACGAGCTGCTCAAGCAGTACGACGTCGAGTACGACGTGAAGCGCCGCATCGAGATCATCCGCGAGATCGACGGCATCATCTACGCCGAGTGTCCCTACGTGCTCGAGTGGTACGGGCCGTCGCAGCGCGTCATCTACTGGAACAAGTTCAAGCAGCCCGAGTGGGGCGTTTGGCGCACGAAGGACCGCTCGGACATGATGTACTGCTGGTGGATCGACGCCGAGCAGGAGCAACGCCTGGAGGCGGCGCGCAAGGACAAGTCCATGACGCTGCCGACCGAACCGATCCTCCACCGCTTCTGGCCGCGCTGGAACGCGCTCCAAGGCAAGTAGCCGCCGTCCCGAGCGCGCCGCCTCCGCACCCTCGCGCGCGGAGGCGGCGCGCGCTGCCTCCCGCCCCAGCCACGCCATGGCCGCCTACTTCGCCCGTCGCTTCCTGCTCCTGATCCCCACCTTCCTGGGGATCACCATGCTCGTCTTCGGCATCACGCGCTTCGTGCCCGGCGGGCCGATCGACATGATGATCATGCAGCTCCAGGCCGGCACCGGCGCGGGCGAAGGCGGAGCGGCGGCCAGCAACGGCCAGAGCAGCGTCAACATCCCGCCCGAGGCGCTCGCCGACCTCAAGAAGCACTACCACTTCGACTGGCCGCTCTGGCGCCAGTACCTGCAGTTCCTCGGCCCGCTCAACCTCGACGAGCGCGGCGTCTTCGGCGACGACATCACCGAGGTCGAGCTGCTCACCTGGTACGTGAAGGAG
>JAGQIY010001039.1 GCA_020430865.1 Myxococcales bacterium | reverse complement strand
CGAAACGTGACCCCGAATCAGGTGCCCGATCTGTTCGCGAGCCACGCGCTGGCTCTCCACGGTGAGTACACCAAGGCTCCTGCGAGAGCGCCCAAGATCTCGGCGCGCGCCGGCAAGCAACGCTACGAGATCGAGGTCGTGCGCCGAGCGCCCGCGCTGGGTGATCGCGCCGAAAAGGTGCTGGGCTCACTCTGGGCGCGCGGCCAGATCAGCGACTACGAGGAGCAGCTGCGTTCTGGACAGGGCCGAGATCGCGCGGAAGCGAGCATCACCAAGCTCGGCCTCGAGTTCGACCTGGTGACCCGCTACACGAGCTTCGTCGCCGTGGACGAGTCCCAGGTCGTGCAAGGGCCGCTGTCCAGCATGATGCAACCCGTCGATGGTCCCGAGGGTGTGGACGTGGGCGCCGCTGGCGGAGTGGAGTTCTCCGATGAGCCACTGGACGCCCCGATGAGCGGAGCGGCGCCCATGCCCTCGGAGAGCAACTACGAGGTGAGCTCGCGCCGTGGTTGCGGCTGTCAGCTGCCAGGCAGTGGATCGAGTCGCACCCCCTGGGTGCTCGCGATCGGCCTGATTTTGGCTGGATTGCGTCACGTGAGGCGAAACCCTCGCAGACGACGTGAGGAGAGGTAGTACGCTCGGCCGTGATGACGAGAGCGGCTGCACGAGGTCTCGCGACGTGGGCGGCTCTCGCCTGCGCGGTGCTCGCCAGCGCCGCTTGTAGCGTGCAGCCCGCCGCCACGCCCAAGGCGCCGCCGCTGGAAGACCAGGAGCGCCCAGCGCTCGGGACACCACCAGCCGCCGAGACCGAAGCCGAGCAGAGCGAGCTGGACGCCCTTGACCTCGACCTGGTGCAGGCGAACAAGCACCTCGAGGAGCAGCTCCAGCGCAAGCAGACAGAGCGTTACCGCGCGGATTCACGAGACGGCGCGCAGGACGCCACGGGTGATCCAGCGAAGCCCAAACCGCAGAAGAAGCATCCCTCGGGAGCTCAGGGCGGACGCGCTCAGGGCGGAGGGGGAGGCAGCGCGGAGGAGCCGGAAGAGCCGGACGCCGACAAGAACACCGAGCCCCGGGACGAACCCGCGGGAATGCGCGGGTCGCCCTGCGATCTGGCGTGCCGCGCGCTGCACTCCATGGAGCGGAGCGCCGAACGCATTTGCGCCCTCGCCGGAGAGAGCTCCGCACGTTGCATCAAGGCCAAGCGCATGGTCCAGCGCGCCAGCGAACGCGTCCGCGAAGCCGGCTGCCAGTGCACTCGAGGCGACAGGCAGCTGATGAGCCTCGCGACTCGAAGCGTCTCGAACGCTGTCTGTGGCGGCTGACGTCCCTGCAGCGTCGTGCTCGCTGCTCGAGACTCGAACCCGCTGGTCTACGACGTCTCCGCGAGGCACCGCCTCAGGCAGATCCGCGAAGAGCTGCTCGAGCCTTGGCTCTCGCGGCTGCACGCGCTCGCAGGCTAGTCGCTGGCCGAGGCGAGGAGCGCGGTCGTCCACTGGCGCTTCGGGTCCTCGATGGTCCAGCAATAGGTACCCCACCACTCGCGACCAGCGTCGAAGTAGTTCGACCAGTCCGTCGCCCATTCGTGGATCTTCAGATGCGCGGTCTCGCGTAGGTCGTCCAGCTCGAGCACGACGGCGCAGAAACGATGGACGAAGTCACGCATCCAGGCACGATCCTTCTCGGCGTACTCGGGTGAACCGAAGGGCGCGCTGATGTGCTTGCGCAAGCCGTAGGGTGGATTCAGCAACGCTCGCGCCAGCCCTTCCTTCGCAATCGTGGCGCAGCTCCCGCTGGAGTAGCGGAAGATCTCCACGCGGTCGGCTGCGACGTCGTAGCCGCTGCCCCAGAGCTCCTGAAACGTGATGGGCGTCGGAACGAGCGGCAACTTTTCCTCGTGAATTTTCAAGCGGAATACCCCCTCAGGGATCACACCCTGATTGAGTGCACGCAGGCGCACGTCGTATCGAACCACCAGATGAGTCATTGCCTCCAGCAGCAGCTCTTGAACTGGTGTGCCATGGGGAAAGCGCAGCACGTCGAGCACCGCGCCCTGCTCGCGAAGCTCTCTGTACGCCTCGACCTCTGCGGCAGCCATCGAGACCAGAGGATACTGCGTTTCGCGTGAGTGAGCAGCGTTCGTGTCACGCCTTTCCGCCTCAGTGACGCGGTTCACCTCACGTCACCTGAAACCCCGCGCTGAATCGAGGCATGCTTGCCCACTCCACGGGCTTCGCCGCAGCGCTGGAGCAGTCGGCGCGCACGTCGACGAGCTGACGCCAGTTGGCCACAGTTCTTGCAAAGGGCCACTGCACATGACCCTGTTCGAATCCCTGCTGTCGCTGCTCGCAGAAGCCGGCGTCCGCCACATCTTCGGTGTGCCGGGCGACGCGCTCAACCCCCTTACCGATGCCCTGAGGAAACAAGACCGGATCCGCTGGGTGCGCACGGCGCACGAAGAAGGCGCCGCGTTCGCCGCGAGCGGCGCCGCGAAGCTGACAGGAAGGCTGCAGGTCTGCGCGGGTACCGTGGGGCCGGGAGCGCTGCATCTGATCAACGGGCTCGCCGATGCGCAGAAGGACGGCGCCCCGGTGCTGGCGATCCTGGGCCAGATCCCCCAGGCGTACCGTGGCTCGGACTACCATCAGGAGATCGACCTGCGACGGGTCTTCTCTCCGGTGCTCGGCCACGTGGTGGAGCTCGAGAGCCCGAAGGCGGCGCCTCATGCGCTGCTCGAAGCCATCAACTTCGCCATCTCTCGGCGAGAGGTCTCGGCGCTGATCATCTCTGCGGAGGTGGGGGAGAGCGAGGTCGATGGGGGCGCCAGTTTGCGTCCGCTCGCCCCCGCGGACCTCGGTCACCTCCACCCCTCACCCCGGGCGCTGGCCGAAGCCGTCGACTTGCTCGAAGAAAGTCAGAGCGTCGCGATCTTCGCGGGCAATGGTAGCCGGGGAGCGCAGCAGCAGGTGCTCAGCCTCGCCAAGCGACTCGGCGCTCCAGTCATCCGCTCACTCAAGGCGCGAGATCTGTATCCGGACGAAAACGAACTGGTGTGTGGCGAGCTGGGCGTCGTCGGCTCTCGCCGCGCCGTCGAAGCCATGAAGCGCTGTGACGTCTTGCTGATGGTCGGGACCGACTTTCCCTATCGCGACTGGTACAACCCTGAGTGCACGGCGATCCAGATCGATCGGCGTGCGGCGGTCATCGGTCGCCGCTCCCCCCGCACTGTGGCGCTCCACGCCGACGCAAGCATCGCGATGCAGTGCCTGCTGGACATGTTGCCAGAGCAGGCAGGTTCAGCTCCCCACGGCCTGCTGTCGACGATCTGGGAGCACGCGATGGAGGACGTCGAGACGTTGCACGCTGACTCCAAGCGGCTCCAACCTCAAGCCGTCGTTCAGGCCCTGGCTGACGCCGCGCCCGCCGACGCCGTGTTCACGTGTGACACGGGCACGTCGACGGTCTGGGCGGCTCGGCACCTTCACCTGGGACCTCGTCAGCGCATCACGTTCTGCGCGAACCTCGGGTCCATGGCGTACGCGCTGCCTGCGGCCGTCGGGTGCGCGCTCGCGGAGCCCGAGCGATG